>CAXMOH010000353.1:0-12355 GCA_964194855.1 uncultured Hyphomicrobium sp. | reverse complement strand
CTCTGTCCCCGTTTTTCGGCCCGGGTTCTGGACGTGCGCCTCGGTCCCTCACCGGCCTGGCTGCGGGAGCGGCTGGAGAGCGTCGGGGTCCGGCCGATCAACAACATCGTCGATCTGAGCAACTACGTCATGTTCGAGATGGGGCACCCCTCCCACGCCTTCGACCTGGCCCGGATCCCCGAGGCCCGCCTGTGCGTGCGTTGGGCCCGGGAGGGCGAGAAGCTCGAGACGCTCGACGAGGTCGAGCGCACGCTCGGCCCACGCACCGGCGTCGTCGCCGGGCCCGAAAGAGCCCTCGCTCTCGCCGGAATCATGGGCGGAGCGTCGAGCGAGGTCTCGGACGAGACCCGGGTGGTGGCTCTCGAGGCCGCGTATTGGAACCCCCTCGCCATCCGGAGAACGGCCAAGTCTCTCGGGATGCACACCGAGGCCTCGCACCGTTTCGAGCGGGGAGCCGACCCGGGCGGGACGACCGTGGCCACGGCACGGATCGCCCACCTACTCCAGAAGCTCGGTGCAGGGACGACCCGTCCCGGTCTCATCGACGCGCTGCCGAAGCCTCTCGAACGCCGGCAGGTGAAGCTCCGGGCCAGGCGGGTGAGCCTGCTCCTCGGCACGGAGGTCTCACCCGAGGAGTGCGAGCGCACCCTGGGTGGCCTGGGCTTCGACCTCGAGGAGTCCGGCAAGGCCGAGTGGAGGGTCACGGTCCCCACGTGGCGCGGCGACGTCTCCCGGGAGGCAGACCTGATCGAGGAGGTGGGACGGCACTACGGCGTCCACAAGGTGTCGTCCACCATCCCGGCCAGCATCGGCGTGGGCCGTCTCGGACCGGGGCAGAAAGAGGAACGTGTCGTCCGCGACGTGCTGGTGGGCGCCGGCCTGGCCGAGACCATCGAGTACACCTTCGTGGGCGCGTCCTCGCAGAATGGGCAGGAGCCGATCCGTCTCGCCAACCCCATCGCCGAACAGCAGTCCGTCCTGCGCACCTCCCTCGTGCAGCCCGGCCTCCTCGAGGCCCTCGAGACGAACGTGCGGCAGGGACGCCGGGATGTGGCACTGTTCGAGATCGGCCGGGTCTTCCACGCCGGCAGCGATCCGCTGCCTGTGGAAGAGAGACGTCTGGCCCTGTTGATGGCAGGGGCGGCGCGAGGGCACCACTGGTCGGAGCCGGCACGGGCGGTGGACCTGTTCGACCTCAAGGGTGTGCTGGAGCTGGTCTTCGAGCGGCTGAGCGCCGGACCTCTCGAGCTCGACACGGAGGGTGCCCGCTCCGAGATCATCCACCCCGGGCAGAGCGCAGCGATCGTGCTGGACGGGACGGCGATCGGCTGGCTGGGAGCGCTGCGTCCGGGCGTGCGCGAAGGGCGCGAGCCGGTGGTCCTGGCCGAGCTGGCGCTCACGCCGCTCCTGGAGCACGGGCGGGCGGTCGATCGGTTCGAGTCGTTGGCCCGCTTCCCGGCCGTCGAGCGCGATCTGTCGATCATCGCCGACGCGGGAGGGGCGGCAAGCCAGCTCGTCGAGATCGCACGGAAGGCCGGGGGAGATCTGCTCTTGCGTGTGGAGGTGAAGGACCGCTACGATCGGCCTCCGGTCCCGGCGGGCAAGGTGAGCCTGATGCTCGGCCTCCGCTATCAGGACCCACAGCGTACTTTGACGAACGAAGAGGTGCAGGCCTCCGTCGAGGCCGTCATCCGGGAGCTCCGCGGCGCGGGGCTCGAAATCCGGGGAGAGTGAGGACGAGGTGGAGGACAGCTTCAAGCTCCTCGAGGGCAAGATCGAGCGGGCCGCTCAGCGGTTGAAGGATTTCCACTCCGAGACGGCGTCGCTGCGCGACGCGCTGGCCGATGCCCAGTCCCGGGCCCGGAAGGCGGAGAAGAGCCTGGGCGCACGCGGCGGATCGGACGGCGGGAAGGCGGGCGCCTCGAAAGAGATCAAGAGCCTGTCCCGCGAGGTCGAGGCGCTTCGTGGCGAGCGGGAGGAGATCCGCACGCGGCTCGGCCGCTTGATCGAGCTCCTCGACGGTCTTGAGTAGACTGCGGCCGGTCGCTATATAATCCCCGCCCATGGCCGACAAGGACAACCTGGTGCACGTAGAGATCTTCGGCCAGGCGTACGCCGTCCGCGGCGGGGAGAATCCCGGATACGTGGAGAAGCTGGCCGCCTACGTCGACGAGCAGATGAAGGAAGTCAGCCGGACCAGCGGAGCGGTGGACAGCCTGCGCATCGCCGTTTTGGCCGCGCTCAATATCGCCGATGAGCGCTTCAATCTCAGGGACGAGGTGGGCGAGGCCGACTCGCGTGTCCAGGCCGCCGGGAAGACGGCCCGGGAGCGGGTGGCACGCCTTGCGGAGCGGCTGGAGGCCGCACTCGGGGAGTGATTTTTGAGCTTGCCCGTGGCCCGTCACGACGGCTAAGATGCTCTCGAGGTTCTCTGTTTTGTGCGTGATGGGTAAGTACACCTCGAACCAACGCTGTTGATTCCGGGGGCCCGATCGCCTCGCCGTGTGCATGCCTCCGCGTCGAGGAAGCCTAAAGCGTGGCTCAGGGCTCCCACCTGGTAGCCCGGTTTCGGGGCACCGACCACACGGCAGTTGCGGAGAGCCTCCGTTTGACCTCTCAGGACACCAAGCTCGGCGACATCGGCGAGGCCGGGCTCCTGCGGCACCTTCGGGGCCGCATCCCCGCGGCCCCCGACGTGCCCGTGGGGATCGGCGACGATGCGGCCGTGGTGAGCCTCCCGCCCTCCGCTCTGCTCACCACCGATTCCCTGGTCGAGGGCGTGCACTTCCTTCGGGACTCGACCCCGGCGCGGCTGCTGGGGCGCAAGGCCCTCACCGTGAACCTGTCCGACATTGCCGCGATGGGTGGCATCAGCCGCCACGCTCTGGTGAGCCTCTGTCTCCCGTCGCGGCTCGAGCTCTCCTGGGTGGATTCGCTCTACGACGGGCTCCTGGAACGGGCGGCCGAGGTCGGGGTGAGCATCGTGGGTGGCAACGTCGCCCGTAGCCCCGACTCGATCGTCATCGACGTCACGCTGGTGGGGGAAGTCGAGGTGCCTCTCCTGCGGTCCGGAGCGAAGCCGGGGGACGTGGTGGTGGTGACCGGAGAGCTGGGCGCGGCCGCCGAGGGGGTCGAGCTCCTCCGGCAGGGGGCGCGCCTCGACGACGACGCGGAGCTGAGCGCGACCGGTGTGTGGACCGAGTCGTCTGCCGAGGCCGTGCTCACGTGCCTCATTGCCCAGCTGGATCCCCGGCCCCCGCTGGCCCTGGCGCGCTCCCTCGCCGAGCGGGGCCTCGCCCGGGCGGGGATGGACATCTCGGACGGGCTCTCGTCGGACCTTGCGGAGCTGTGCCGGCAGGGCAACCTGGGAGCACGGGTCGAAGCCGGCGGGATCCCCGTCTCGGCGGCGGTGTCCCGGCTGGCCCGTGCCGGTGGAGGCGACGGGTTGGCGCGAGCGCTGCACGGAGGTGAGGACTACGAGCTCCTGCTCGCGGTGGACCCGGCCCGGTTCGAGGAGCTGCAGGAGCTCGCGAGCGTCTGGGGTGTCCCCGTCAGCGCCGTTGGGGAGTTCTTCGAGGGCTCGCCCACGGTCCGACTGCGGGACGACACGGGCGAGCGCCCGATGCCGGCGGGCGGCCACGACCACTTCCACGCGAAGGAGCTCGAGGACCGGACAGAATGAGGCGACTGCGCCATCTGGCGCGGTTGGTTCTCCAGGTCGAAGACAGCCCCAGGCGGGTGGCCCTGGCGTTCGCCGTCGGGATGTTCATCGCCTTCTTCCCGGTGCTGGGCACGCACACGGTCGTCGGCCTCACCGTCGCGTTCGTCTTCCGGCTGAACCGCGTCGCCGTTCTGGCCGGCGCGTGGATGAGCAACCCCTGGACGATCGGGCCCATGTTGACCGGGGGAACGCTGGTGGGATGCGCCCTCCTGGGCGTCTCCCCGGGAGCGCTCGGCGCTGTGGACTGGACCCTCACCGGCCTGGCCTTCTTCGATTCGCTGGTCGCCGGATTTCGTCCGCTCCTCTGGCCCTTCGTCTTCGGAAACCTCTTGACCGGAATCGTCGCGGGCTTCACCTCGTTCTTCATCGTGAACGCCATCCTGAAGTCCCGCAGCGCCTCAGACGAAGAGTAGGGCGGGGTCAGGTCTTGAATTTGCTCATCCGGAATGCCCCGGACGACCGGATGAGCAAATTCAAGACCTGACCCCCTCCAGGAAGCTAGTAGCCTGGTGGTCTCAGCTCGTGATGGCCGGTGGCGCGTTGGAAGGCGGCCCCGCATCGCAGAAGCGTGGCCTCGTCGAAGGGGCGTCCGAGAAGCTGCAGGCCCACGGGGAGTCCACCGGCGAGGCCGCAGGGGAGCGACAGCCCGGGGATGCCCGCGAGGTTGGCGGGCACGGTGAAGACGTCCTCGAGGTACATCTGAAGGGGATCCTCCGTTTTCTCGCCGACTCCGAAGGCCGGTGAGGGGGTGGTGGGCGTGGCCACCACGTCGCAGCTCTCGAAGGCCCGCTCGAAGTCCCGGCGAATCAGCGTGCGAACCTTCTGGGCGCGCAGGTAGTACGCATCGTAGTAGCCCGAGGACAGGACGAAGGTGCCGAGTATGATGCGTCGCTTCACCTCGTCCCCGAAGCCCTCGTCCCGGCTCTGGCCGTACATGGCCTGCAGCCCCTCGGCTCCTGGGGCCCGCCGGCCGTAGCGCACGCCGTCGTATCGAGCAAGATTGCTCGACGCCTCGGCCGTGGCGACGATGTAGTACGTCGCGATCGCATGGCGTAGGTGGGGCAGATCCACTTCGACGAGCGAGGCGCCAGCGGTCTCCAGGGCCTCGAGGCCCTCCCGGAAACGGGCGAGCGTCTCGGACTCGACGCCTTCGGAGAGGAAGCCCCATGGAACGCCGACGCGAAGGCCGTCCGGGACCTCTTCGAGGCCGGCGGCAAAGTCCGGCACATCGGCGTCGGAGCTGGTGGAGTCCAGGGGATCGTGCCCCGACAGGATCGAGGTCACTCGAGCGATGTCGTCCACCGTGCGCGCCAGCGGCCCGATCTGGTCGAGGGATGACGCAAAGGCCACGAGACCGTAGCGGCTCACCCGTCCATAGGATGGCTTGAGGCCGACGACACCACAGAACGCGGCCGGCTGCCGGATGGAGCCGCCGGTGTCCGAGCCGAGCGCCAGCGGCGCGATCCCCGCGGCAACGGCTGCCGCCGAGCCGCCCGAGGAGCCGCCGGGCACGCGGGTCGCGTCCCATGGGTTCTTCGTGGGCTGGTAGGCGCTGTTCTCCGTCGACGAGCCCATGGCGAACTCGTCCATGTTCGCCTTGCCGATCACGATCGCTCCTGCGGCCTCCAGTCGAGCGATAGCGGTGGCGGTGAACGGAGGTCGGTAGCCCTCCAGGATGCGAGAGCCGCACGTCGTGGGCACGTCGGCGATGTCCAGCAGGTCTTTCACGACGACCGGGACACCTGCCAGGGGGCCGGCCTCCCGGCCCTCGGCGAGTGCGCTGTCCTGCGAGCGGGCCTTCTCCAGTGCGCGGTCGGCGAGAGGGAGCAGCAGGGCCCCGATGCGGGGCTCGACCTCGGTCAGTCGGTCGAGATGGGCCCGCACGAGCTCGTCGCAGGAGACCTGGCGGGCGGCCACCCGGCGGCGCATCTCGGCCGCGCTCAGCCCGACGAGGCTCATCCGCCAATGATCCTGGGGACCCGGAAGAGCCCATCGGCCCGGTCCGGCGCATCCTCGAGGACGCGCTCCCGGTCGAGGCCCTTGCGCGGGACATCGTCGCGCAGGCCGGCGCCGGCCAGGGCGTGGCTCATCGGAGGCACGTCGCTCGTGTCGAGGCCCTGGATCGATTCGGCGTAGGCCAGAACGTCATCGAGCTGGCGGGCAAAGAGCGTCTTCTCCTCGTCCGTCAGGGAGAGGTGGGCGAGCCGTGCGACGTGCTCGACGGCGTCGACAGTGACGCGTGCCATGGGCCGCCCAATATACACGGTCTGCTAGACTCACGCCGGAGACTCCACATGGCCCTGTGCCCGCACTGTCAGAACGCGCTGCCCGAGGCCACCACGGGACGCTGTCCCAACTGTGGTGGCGACATCGACCAGCCGGCCGTACCGTCGGCGCCCGCACCCCCTTCCGCGGATGTGCCGCCTCCACTGCCGGTCCCCCCACCCCTATCCGGAGGGGGCCTGCCGCCCGGCGGCGGCGTGCCGCCCCCTGGACCGTCGGGCATTCCCTGGGACGATCGGGAGCGCCTCGGGCTCGCGAGCGCGCTGATCGAGACGACCAAGCAGATACTGGCTCGGCCCGTCGCCTTCTTTCAGGCGATGCCCACCTCGGGAGGGATCGGGTCGCCGCTCCTCTACGCCGTGATCATAGGCTGGCTCGGCGTCGTCGCCGCGGGTTTCTACTCGGCCCTCTTCAACTCCGTCGTGGGGTCGGGCATGGCGGCCTTCGACGAGAGCCCGGAGTTGGCACAGGCGTTCAACCTGGCCCAGAGCTGGGGCGGCTTCCTGGTGCAGGTCGTTTTCGGCGGCGTCATGGTGGCGATCGGCGTCTTCATCTTCTCCGGGATCTTCCACGTGATGCTGCTGATCCTGGGCGGCGCGCGGCGGGACTTCGAGGCGACCTTCCGCGTCGTCTCTTTCGCCTACGCGCCGTACGTCCTGGCCCTGATCCCGTTCTGCGGCGGCTTTGTGGCGGGCGTCTGGTGGATCGTGCTGGCCGTGATCGGCCTCACCCATGCCCACGAGATCACAGGGGGCAAGGCGGTCGCCGCCGTGCTGCTGCCGATCGTCCTGTTCTGCTGCTGCTGCGTGGGCCTCGTCGCCCTCGTGGCCGGATCGCTGGGTGCCCTCGTGGCCGGGGCGCAGTGAGCGACGTCCACCCAGAAGCCGGCGTGAGTGAGGGGGGCGAGGCCGTACGGGTGTCCGCTGTTTCGGGGGCGCCCCCGCTCGGCCTGATCTTCGGCGCGATCGGCCTCCTGGCGGCGGTCGCCGTCGGGTTGCTGCATGTCGATCGGGTCCCGCTGACCTTCTGCGTGGTCAAGGGCCTCTCGGGGCTGCCCTGCCCGACCTGCGGCTCGACCCGGGCCTTTGGCCGGCTCTTCGAGCTCGACATCGCCGGCGCCCTCGCGATGAACCCCTTCACGACTCTCGTCGTGGTGCTGGTCGCCGGCTGGGCCGTCGCCGACATGGTGCTGCTGCCCCGGCGTCGGGCCCTGCGCGTCGCCTTGTCGCCGTCGCTCGGACGAGCGCTGCGCATTGCCGCTTTCGTAGCGTTGTTCGTGAACTGGCTATACCTGCTTGCCGTGGGCCGCTAAGCCCGCGGCTTGTCGTGGGGCGCTAGCCCCGCGGCTGATGGTTGGCCGCTGACGGCGCGACGGACCCGTCGCTTATACTTCGAGACAACATGACCGAAGAGACTCGACCGGCCATCTCGGTGGTCGTCCCCCTCTACAACGAGGTCGAGAACCTCGACGATCTGCACCGTGAGATGTGCGCTGCCCTGGAGACGACTGGGCGGGAGTTCGAGCTCGTCCTCGTCGACGATGGGAGCACCGATGGGACACGGGAGCGGCTTCTGGCTCTGGAGGCCGCCGATCCCCGGGTGAATGTCGTCCTCCTGCGCCGCAACTTCGGTCAGACGGCAGCGTTCTCCGCGGGCTTCGATCGCTCGCGCGGAGACATCGTCGTGACGTCGGATGGAGATCTCCAGAACGACCCCGCGGACATACCAGCCCTGGTGGCGAAGCTCGAGAAGGACGACCTGGACATGGTCTGCGGGTGGCGACGCGAGAGGAAGGATCCGCTCTCGAAGAGGATCCCGTCGTTCTTCGCCAATCGACTGATCTCGTGGGCGACGGGCGTGCGGCTGCACGACTACGGGTGCTCGCTGAAGGCGATGCGGATCGAAGTCGTGAGGGGAGTGCGCCTCTACGGTGAGATGCATCGCTTCATCCCGGCCGTGGCGTCCTGGATGGGCGTGACGATGGCCGAGGTTCCGGTTCACCATCGACCTCGCACGCGAGGGCAGAGCAAGTACGGCCTCGGCCGAACCGTCCGGGTGCTCCTCGATCTGTTCACGGTGAAGTTCCTGCTCTCCTACGGCACGCGGCCCGCTCACCTGTTCGGGCTCATGGGCCTGGCGTTCGGAGGCACCGGCTTCGCCATACTCGCCTACCTGGCCGGGCTCAAGCTCATCGCAGGCGAGGCGATCGGCGGTCGTCCTCTGCTCCTGCTCGGCGCGCTCCTCTTCCTCACGGGCGTCATCCTCGTGAACTTCGGTCTGATGGGGGAGCTGCTCGTGCGCACGTGGCACGAGAGCCAGGGCAAGCCCATCTACGCGATTCAGGAGCGTCGGCCGTCACGGGCTCGAGAGGGCGCCGGCCCGCCCTCCTCGTGACCCGAGTCCTCTTCCTCACGGAGTCGTTCCATCCGGTCCTCGGCGGCGGCGAGACCCACGTCCGGCGACTCGGGGCGAGACTCGTGGCGATGGGGCACCAGGCCACCGTCATCACTCGCCGAGGGGATGTGGCCTGGCCTGTCGAGGACGATGTGGACGGGATCCGCGTTAGACGGGTCCCACCGGCCGGCCCTGGGCGCACCGGCAAGTACCTCATGGTCCCGGCCGCGCTCCGAGCGGTGCTTCGGGAGGGCCGCCACCACGACCTGATCGTCGTGCGGGCCACACGGGTTCTGGGTCTTCCGGGTCTTCTCGCCGGCCGGGCCCTGGGGCGGCCGGTGATCCTTCAGCCGGAGATCAACGGAGAGCTGAGCGGCGAGGCCCTCACCTGGGGCTGGACGCGCGGCCGGTCGCTCGTTCCCGTGGTCCGGGCTCTCGTGCGGCTTCGCAACCTGTGGCTGCGCGACGGGGACGGATTCGTGGCCATGTCGCGGAGGATCCGGGACGAGATGATCGAAGCCGGTGTGGCCCGGGAGCGGGTCACGCTGATTCACCACGGCGTCGACACCGATCGTTTTCGTCCTTCAAAGCCCGGGGAGCGGGAGGCGCTCAGGGCGTCTCTTGGCCTCCCCGACGGGCTCCTGGTCGTCTTCACGGGCCGGCTTCTGCGCGGCAAGGGGCTCGAATCTCTGGTGGCCGCCTTTGGCCAGGTGGCCCTGGTCGAGCCCGACGTCCACCTGGTCCTCGTGGGCTCGGGGTCGGGGCAGGCGCTCTCCATCGAGGAGGACCTCGAGCGGGACGTCCGCGAGCGCGGCCTCCAGGACCGCGTCGTGTTCACCGGCGCCGTGGAGGCGGTGGAGGGGCATCTCAAGGCCGCCGACATGTTCGTTTTCCCGTCGATCTTCGAGGCGCTGGGGATCTCGCTGGTCGAGGCGGCGTCGTGCGGCCTGCCCGCGGTGGCCAGCCGGACCGGCGGCATCGTCGACGTCGTCGAGGACGAGCGCTCAGGTCTCCTGGTCACCCCGGGACGGACCGACGAGCTCGCCGCATCGATTCTGTCGCTCGTGCGGGACTCGTCTCGCCGAGTGGAGATGGGACGCCGGGCTCGCGCGGTCGCCCTGGCCGGCTTCGACGAGCGGGATGCGGTCCTGCGCTACCTGTCTCTCTTCGAGGAGGTCACTCGTTGGCCGCCGCCCGGGCCTTGAGGGATGCCGGGATGTGCTCCTCGTGCAGATGCAGGTCGTCGTCCATCACGGGCCGCTCGAGCTTGAACGAGAAGTAGAGGGCCAGCAGGATCACGGTGACAAACACGCCGATGAAATGGATCCACAGGTAGCGAGTGACGCCGCTGATCGGGTGAACGGCCTCCTCGAGATCCTGCTCCACGATCACCAGCCACGAGACTCCGGGGATCTGGTCCACCGGGGAGAAGCCGACGATGCGGGCCGGCTCGATGACGACCTGCTGCCCCTCGATATCGGCCGTCACCTCCTGGATGGTCCAGTAGCCCCTCTTGAGGCGGGCCTTGCCGAAGATGGCCTCGCCGCCCTCGGCGAGGGGAAAGCCCTCGACGGCGCCGGAGAGCGACGCAAACCCGGGGAAGCTCGTGGTCAGGATACGCTCGCCTTCGTCCGAAGCGAGGATCATTCCGTCGTTGGACCGGATGAGCGTGGCGTGGCCCGTGCGGCCGATCCGGACCGGAGACAGCACCCGGTAGAGAGACCGGGCGTCGAGGAGACCGCGAATGGCGCCCGTGAAAACACCGACTTCGTCGCGGACCGGATACCCGACCTCGAGCGCGCTCAAAGACGAGCCGGTGACGCGCTCGATATCGCCGATCCACGCCATCGGCTGGCCCTTCTGGGCGGCCAGCTCCTTGAACCAGGCCTTCTCGCCGTGGAAGAGCGACCCTCCGCGCCCGGAGGCGGCGACAACCCGCCCGCGGGTGTCGACGACCTGGATCGAGCGCAGGCCCGGTCGGACGGCGGTCACGTCGCGCAGCCGCTCCGCGACGACCGACTCGAGCAGGGCGGTGTGCAGGCGCGGGTCGGAGTTCTTCGCCCACGCCTGCTCCTTGCGGCGAATCTCCTTCGGATCGACCGGCGGCGCGTGGCCGGGCAGCGCCTCCTGGACCACCGGCATGAGGGCGAGGAGACGCAGATCCACGACCTGCTCCCCGATGTGGCTCTCGAGGACCAGCTTGGTCTGGACGGCCCGCTGCTCGAGGCCGATCCCCACGGACTCCCGAAGCTGGTTCTCGGCCATGTTGACGACGACGAACGACCCGAACGCGACGAACGGCATCGCCGCGAAGAAGAACGCTGTCACGACGCGGGTGTCGAGGTAGTACCGCTTCTTGGCCATGGGCTCCCTCCCGTGTGGCCCGGGACCCGGATCACGGCCTCCTGAGGAGCGACCCCAACTCGGCATGCCCTCCTGAGGACGGCCGGCTCTCGGAGCGTGCGGCAACGGCGGCGGCGCCGGCAACGACTCGAAGACTAGGACGCCGGCTTTCCCAGAGTCAAGCAAAACCCGGGTTCGTGCAATGATCCCGACGGCTCACGGGGAAACGGCCCCTGCCGTTACACTTGTCGCCGGCCGCCCGATCCTGGAGGAGCAGAACGGACCGATGCGAGTGGCACTGACCGGTGCGTCCGGGTACACCGGAGGCCGGCTCCTGGACGTGCTCCAGGAGCGTGGGGACGACGTCCGGGCCCTGGTTCGGGCGCCTTCGGTCACGGACCGGCTCCGAGGCTCCGGGGCCACGCTGGTCGAAGGAGACCTGAGCAGCCGTGAGGCCCTCCAGCGACTCGTCGAGGGCGCGGACGCGGTACTCCACGTCGCGGCCGTCTATCGCACCGCCGCTCACCCCGACGCCTACTACCGCGACGTCAACGTGGGAGGCACCGAGCGCCTGCTCGAGGCGGCGGCGGCGGCGGGAGTCCGGCGCTTCGTGCACACATCCACCGTCGGCGTGCACGGACACGTGACGGACCCACCGGCCCATGAGGACGCGCCGGTCGCCCCCGGGGACGTCTATCAGGCGACGAAGGCCGAGGCGGAGGCGCTCGCCCTGGAGTTCTGCCGCAGGCGGGGTCTCCCGGTGGCGGTCGTCCGGCCGGGAGCGATCTACGGGCCGGGGGAGACACGGCTCCTGAAGCTGTTCCGCGCCATCGCGAGAGGCCGCTATGCGGTGGTGGGCGACGGGCAGAGCTTCTACCACCCGGTGTACATCGACGACCTGATCCAGGGCTTTCTGCTCGCCCTCGAGCGCGACGGGGCCGTGGGCGAGAGCTTTCTCATCTGCGGGCCCGAGTACGTGACCCAGAACGAGCTGGCGGCGCTCGTTGCGAAGCACACCGGCGGACGGGTGCTGCCCTTCCGGATCCCGGCGTGGCCCATTCAGCTCGCTGGCGACGCCGTGGAGGCCCTCTGCGTCCCGTTCGGCATCGAGCCGCCCCTGCACAGGCGCCGGGTGGATTTCTGGACGAAGAGCCGGGCCTTCAGCATCGAGAAGGCTCGGCGCATCCTGGGGTACGACCCGAAAGTTCATCTCGAGGATGGCATCGCGCGGACGGCCGCCTCCTACCGGGACGCGGGGTGGTTGTGACCGGAGCCACCGCGGAGGAGCCCAACCCCGGTCGGTCGGAGCGCCGCGCAGTGAGCGGCCTCGCGGCCCTCGTGGCGCTGCTCGTTGCCGCGGCGGCAGCGACCGACCTGCCGACCGTCTCCGAGGGCGAGTTCTGGGGAGACGGCGCGACCTACTACGCCATGGCCTGGAGCCTCGCCCGCGACCTCGACGTCCGCTACGAGGCTCGGGATCTGGCGCGGGTGCGCCACGAGTATCCTCGGGGGCCCCAGGGGCTCTTCGCCAAGCGGGCCAGCGGCGGCCTGACGCTCGACCCGGAGGGATCCTTCCCGTGGGTGCGTCGCGTGCGACCCGACGAGGGACGGCTC
>CAXMOH010000352.1:0-4351 GCA_964194855.1 uncultured Hyphomicrobium sp. | reverse complement strand
CCCTGCTTCCACGGGACGGATGGCCACACGATAGAGGACGTGCCGGATGGGCACAAGCGTGTTTCGCGCCCTCCTCGCCATGAGCTGTTGCCGAAGGCACATGAGCTGTCGTTTTCGGCCGCTGAGCTGTCGTCCTACGTCATGGGCGGCGCCCGGTCACCGGTGCCCCGAGCGCGTCGCCGTTTGGCTCGAAGCCGCCGCCGTCGGCTTTGGCCTCGCGCTCGAATCGGGCACGGCCCTCCTCATCCTCGGCGAGCGTCTGGCCGAGCATGCCGGGATACTATCCGGTCACCAAATTGCGGGCAATTAGTTGGTAGGATCGCATCTCGCTAGTGGTGTGATGCACATGAATCGGCGCGAGGCACTGCAAGCCATGGGAGGAGCGGCCGTTGTCCGGGCGCTGGCGCAGCCGGCGAACGAGCTCCTCGTCCGCGGCGGCCGCGTGGTGAACGCAGACGGGAGCCGCGATGCTGACGTGCGGCTAGCCGGCGACACCATCTTCGAGATCGGTCCCGATCTCGCTGCCGGCCCCGGAGCGAGGATCATCGACGCCGGCGGCAAGCTCGTCATTCCCGGGGGTATCGATCCCCATACACACCTGCAAGGACCGTTCGTCGACGACCTCACCACCGGAACCGCGGCTGCGCTGGCCGGCGGCATCACCACGGTAGGCACGTTCGCGTATCCGCGAGAGGGTGAGACCGCGATCGAAGCGATGGAGCGATGGCTCTGCGAGGTCGGCTCGAGCGCGATCGGAGATGTCTTCTTTCACGGCGCAACGTGGCCGCCGAGCACGGAGTTCGCGTCGATGATGCCGGAGCTTGCGGCTTTGGGTCAGCCGAGCCACAAGGTTTTCATGATGGCGCCGAGCTTCGGAGCGCACCTGAGCGCGTTCATCGAAGTGCTCGAGGCGGCCCGGGACGCCGGCGTGGTCACGCTGATGCACTGTGAAGACAGCGCCATGCTGCAGTCGACGCTGAAACGGCTCGAAGCGGAAGGCCGGACGTCGCTCGCCTACTACTCGGAAAGCCGTCCCGAGATCGCCGAAGTGGCAGCTACGGCGCAGGCCGTTTCTCTTTGCGAGCTCACTGGAGCGCCGATGCACCTGGTGCACCTTTCGTCACGGCGCGCGCTCGACACGGCCCGCAAGCCGGAAACGGAGAAGTTGCCGTTGAGCATAGAAACCCGGCCACTTTATTTGTATTTCACCGAGGCGCGGCTCGCCGGGGAGGACGGCCCGCTCTACATTGGGCAGCCACCGCTGCGCTCCGCGACGGACGTCGATACGATGTGGCGAGGACTGGCCGACGGGCGCATCGACTTCCTCGCGACCGATCACGCGCCGTGGACTCGCGCCCAGAAAATGGATTCGGAGCTCGACATCAGACGGCTCCGGCCGGGAGTCAGCGATCTGCGCTTCATGCTGCCGGTCCTGTTCTCCGAGGGCGTTCGCAAAGGAAGGATCTCGGAAGAACGTTTCGTCGAGGTCACCTCCACCGCGGCGGCAAGGACGTTCGGCCTCTACCCCGAGCGCGGTGTCATCCGCGAAGGCGCCGTTGCCGATCTCGTGATCCTCGATCCAAAGCTCGAGCGCACTGCGACCGCGGAGGATGATCCCTCCCGCTCCGACTACACACCTTTCGAAGGCTGGTCTGTCACCGGCTGGCCGGTGACGACGATCCGCCGGGGCGAAGTCGTCTTCGAGAACGGGCGCGTCGTCGGAAGCCCGGGTAGTGGCCGGCCGGCAAAGCGACGACCTCGGCAGTCCGGCGGGTGATCTGCCCGCGTGTCAAGTTAGCGCTGCGGGCCGCGACCTGAGAGCCGAGCCGGTGGCGTCCCTCCAGCAGACCGGGTAGAGTCCCAGCATTCCCTTCGTGCCCGAGGCTTCCCTCGGGGGCCGTAGCCCCCGGAAGGAGTGCCTGACATGTCCGCAGGCAGAACGGCGCTGGTCACCGGGTCGGTAGAGAGGGTCGGCGTCCGGCCGATTGCGGCCCGCACCCTCGGTTTGGCAGCCCTGTTCCTCAGTTTCGTGGCCTGCTCCCAGCCGGAGCCGGCGCGGACCGAACTACCGGGCGCGCTGAAGGCCCGCGGGCCTTCCCTGGTGGTGCCCGACGAGTTTGCGGGGGTCTGGGAGACCTTTACCGGAGACCTGGACGGCATCGTGAGGCGCCGGGTGCTGCGAGTGCTCGTCACCCACAGCTCCACCCACTACTACGTGGACCGGGGGCGGCAGGGCGGGATCGTCTACGAGATGTTCCGGCTCTTCGAGCGGGACCTGAACCAGCGCTTCCAAACCGGGTCTCTCCCCATCGACGTGCTCTTCATCCCCGTGGAGCGCGATCGCCTGCTCCCGGCCCTGGTCGAAGGACACGGCGACGTCGCCGCCGCCAGCTTGACGGTCACCGACGCCCGCCGGGAGCTCGTGGATTTCTCGCTGCCCATCGCCCGAAACGTGGCCGAGGTCGTGGTCAGCGGCCCCGGCGCCCCCGAGGTGAAGAGCGTCGAGGACCTCTCTGGCCAGCGGATCCACGTGCGCCCGTCGAGCAGCTACGCGGAGAGCCTCGAGGCGCTGAACGCCTCGTTTCAGCTGCGCGGGCTCGAGCCCGTGGAGGTGGTACCGGTGGACGAGCGCCTCGAGACCGAGGACGTGCTCGAGATGGTCAACGCGGGGGTCTATTCCTACACCGTGGTGGACGACTACCTGGCGGCCTTCTGGAGCCAGGCCCTGGGGGACATCCAGGTCCACGCCGACGTCACCGTGGGAACCGGACGGAACATCGCCTGGGCGCTGCGGAAGGACAGACCGAAGCTCAAGGTCGTCGTCGACGAGTTTATCCGGAGGCACCGGGCCGGCACCCTCCTCGGCAACGTGATCCTCAACCGGTACCTCTCCCGGGCGGACCGTGTCACCAACCCCGCGAACGAGGCGGACATGGAACGCTTTCGCTCTCTGGTGAGCCTCTTCGAGAAGTACGGGGAGAAGTACCGCCTGGAGTGGTTGCTCCTGGTGGCCCAGGCCTACCAGGAATCGGGACTGGACCAGTCGAAGCGCAGCCCTCGGGGCGCCATCGGCCTGATGCAGGTGCTGCCCTCCACCGCCAGCGATCCGAGCGTGGACATCGTCGACATCCACCTGGAGGAGCGCAACATCGAGGCCGGGGCGAAGTACCTGCGCTTCATCCTGGACCGGTACTTCCAGGACGAGGAGATGGACGAGTTCGATCGACACCTCTTCGCCCTGGCCGCGTACAACGCCGGCCCGGCCCGAGTGTCCGCCCTCAGGCGGGAGGCCTCCCGAATCGGGCTGGACCCGAACCGATGGCTGGGCAACGTAGAGGTGGTGGCGGCCCGGCGGGTAGGACGGGAGCCGGTGGAATACGTGTCCAACATCATCAAGTACTACTTCGCGTACCGCCTGTTGACCGAGCGTGAGCTGGGTCGGGGCGCGGCGCTTCAGGCCGCCGAGGCCTGAGGAGCCCAACCCTTCTTCGGTCGGGTGCTGATTCAGGGCGAAAGGAGAACGTTGGATGCGTGTGAGCCTCGCTATGTGTCTCGCCGTGTCTCTGTCTCTCGCTGGCCAGGTGGCCCTGGCCGACAACGGAAAGCCCAACGTGATCCTCTGCATGGCCGACGATCTTGGGTGGGGGGACACCGGCTACAACGGCAACTCGGTCATCCAGACGCCGCACCTGGACCGCATGGCCAGCGCCGGCCTTCGCTTCGACCGGTCAGCTTGTCGACGGGCCGGCGAGGTGTCGGTGCCGGCACCTCTCGATGGTCGCGAAGCCAGATGCTCGCCTCTCCGAAGTCACGGCAGCTCACGGGTCCAGTGGGAGACCAGGTTCACGGTGCGGGCGAGACCGTCCGTTTCGGCCGTTCGGATCACCAGGAAACGCTGCCCGTCCGCGCTGACCCGGTAGGAAAGGCCGATGACATTGAGGTAGGGGCCCCTCAGAGCCTCCCGTGGGCGGCCCGGACTGAAGGTCGGCTTCGTAGTCACGGGAACCTCCATCCACACGGTGCCGTTGCGGTAGAACAAGGCGCTGCCATCGGTGGACCACTGGGGCTCCTCTCCGCCCTCCGCCGAGACCTTCCACGTGCGTCCTTCACCGGCGAGCTCGCGGACGGGGCCCTCCCAGGGGCCCGACACGTCCGACGAGAAGGCGACGTGCGTCCCGTCGGGAGACAAGGCCGGCCCCCACTCGGTGGCTCCCGAGCCGGCCAGGGGGCGCAGCTCGCCGCCTTCGTCGCCAACGAGAGCCAGGCTCGACGATACAGAGGCATCGATTGCCAGGCTCCGGCCATCGGGTGTCCAGGAATACGGGACCTCGCGTCCGGGCCCGTCGGTCAG
>CAXMOH010000351.1:0-16484 GCA_964194855.1 uncultured Hyphomicrobium sp. | reverse complement strand
AGATCGTCACCCGCTCGGCGTCCACCAGGTCGACCATCGGCTCCTGCAGGTCGACGAGGATCTCCGGGATGCCGGGCGCCGAGTTGATGCCGTTGGCGATCTCGACGAGGCGCTTGCGGTACGACAGCTCACGTTGTGTCGCGTCGGCCACGGCCATGCTCGTTGCCTCCCCCGGGGCCAGAGCTGCCCCGCATCCGGTCGAGGATAAGCGTCGACTTGCAGGGCATCAAATCGGTTATCGTCTATCCTGGAGAGCCGAGGTGGGCATGCGATTGGGTGTGGTTGTAGCGGTGGCCGGTTTGGGAGCCGGTCTTTGCGCTCCGGCGGGGGCCGACGAGGCCTACCAGGCGGAGATCCAGGAGTGGCGCGACGCCCGCGAGGCGGGTCTCAAGGCGGAGGACGGCTGGCTCAGCCTGGTGGGCCTCTTCTGGCTGCAGGAGGGCCCCAACCGGTTCGGAAGCGACCCCTCGTCCGACATGGTGCTGCCGAAGGGATCGAGTCCGGAGAAGGCCGGGGTCTTCATCTTCGAAGATGGGCGGACGACGTTACGGCTCGAGGACGGGGTGGCCGGACGCATCGCGGGTGAGGGTGAGCGGCTCAGCGGTCCCCGCGTCATGCAGCCCGACACGTCGGGCCACACCATTCTGGAGATGGGCGACCTCACCATGTACGTGATCGAGCGGGGCGAGCGCTTCGGAATCCGTGTGAAGGACAAGACCAGCCCGGTCCGAACGGGCTTCAAGGGTCTCAACTGGTATCCCATCGACGAGGGCTATCGCATCGAGGCACGGTGGGTGTCCTACCCGGCGCCGCGTCCGCTGAAGGTGCCGAACGTCCTGGGGGAGACCGAGATCAGGCCGAGCCCCGGACACGCGGAGTTCGAGCTGGGCGGACAGGTCGTGCGACTCGACGGCGTGCTCCAGGACACGGGATCGATGGAGCTGTTTTTCATCCTGCGGGATGAGACGAGCGGAAAGGAGACGTACGGCTCGGGCCGCTTCCTCTACGCCGACCCACCGAAGCAGGGCCGGGTCGTCCTCGACTTCAACAAGAGCTACAACCCGCCCTGCGCTTTCACGCCCTACGCGACCTGCCCCCTGCCCCCCAGGCAGAACTGGCTGCCGGTCAAGGTCGAGGCCGGCGAGCAGGCCTACGGGGCAGCACATCACTGAGGGGTCAGGTCTTGAAATAGCGCATCTGGGGTCTGCCGAGGCGCGCACGGTGGGGTCAGGTCTTGAATTAGCGCATTTGGGGTCTGCCGGCGGCGGGGCGCGCACGGCGGGGTCACGACTCCCTGACCCCGACTCCCTTACTCGAAGACCAGGAAGTACTGGTAGGACAAGATGTCGTGCTCGGCGGCGAGGTGAAAGCCGCCCTCTTCCATTTGCTGGACGAGGTCCTCACGGGCGATCTTCATGGCGAGGGGCGGGCCGACGGGGAGCTCCCGCTTCTGGAAGTCGATGTGCACGACCTGGCCGCCGGGGCGGAGCATGCGCTTCATCTTCGCCATGTAGCCGGCCTGGTCTTCGATGTGGTGCCACGTGTTCACGATGACGAAGCGGTCCACCGAGGCGTCGGGCAGGAGGGGATCGTCGGGATCGGCGAGCACGGTCACGACGTTGCGTATCCCGGCGTCGCGGAGGCGTCGGTTGAGGTGGCGCACCATGTCCGGGCTGACGTCGACGGCGTAGACGACGCCGTCCTCGCCCACGGACTCGGCGAAACGCACCGAGAAGTACCCGGAGCCGGATCCGATGTCGGCCACCACCTCGCCCTTCCGAAGGGCCAGCGCGGCGAGAACATCGCCGGGCTTCTGGTACTCGTCGCGGGCGGGGTCCTCGAGCGAGGCGATGAAGGCCTGGGGATCGCCATGGCGGCGATGCATCTCGTGGGGCGTCGCCGATTCCTGGGCCGCGGCCAGTCCGGAGGCCAGGATGTAGCCGACGATGAGCGCGAGGGTTCTCTTCATGGGTCGGGTCCTTTGTTTCAGTGGCCCAGAGCGGCCACGCCTTCGACGAGCCGGTCGACCTCGGCGGTCGTGGTGTAGCAGGCGCATCCGGCCCGGACCAGGCCGTCCTCGGACGCCCCGAGCCGGCGAGCCACCGTCGTCGCGTAGAAGTCCCCGTGGGACACGTAGACGCCTCTCCCGGCCAGCGCGCGGGCCACGTCCTCAGAGGGCCGAGCGTCCACGATGAAAGAGACGGTCGGTGTGCGGCGTGCCGTCGGCGGCGGCCCGAAGACCGTGACGGCGGGAAGGTCCGAGAGGCCCGACCAGAGGCGCGCGACCAGCTCTTGTCCTCGCGCGTGAAGGCTCGCCTGGACATGGCCGAGGCGCGTTCTCCTGTCCCCTCCCTGGACGAGGACGAGAGAGGCGAGAAAGTCCACCGCGGCGGCGGCGCCTACGATGCCCTCGTGGTTCTGAGTCCCGGTTTCCATGCGCTCCGGGGCCTCCTCCGCCGCGGGCGCCAGCCGAGGGACGTCGAGGCTTTCGAGAAGAGCCCGACGGCCCCAGAGCACCCCGACGTGGGGGCCGTAGAACTTGTAGGCTGAGCAAATCAAGAAGTCACACCCCAGGGCGGCCACATCCACGAGCTCATGGGGTGCGGCGTGCACGGCGTCGACGAAGACGAGGGCCCCGACGCCCCGGGCGAGCTCGACCGCCCTGGCCACGTCGTTGACGGTGCCGAGGGCGTTCGAGGCGGCGCCGATGGCCAGGAGACGCGACTTCGAGGTGAGCGCGGCGGCCAGCCCCTCCATGTCGAGCTGGCCGTCTTCCACCCGGAAGGGCACGGAGCGGACCAAAAAGCCCCTCTCCCGGGCCAGGGCACGCCAGGGATCGATGTTGGCGTGGTGGTCGAGCTCGGTCACGACGATCTCGTCGCCCGGGCCCCACGCCCGGCCCAACGCCCGGCCGAGGTGGAACGTGAGGGTCGTCATGTTGGCGCCGAAGGCGATTTCGTCCGGGTCTCCCCCCACGAAGTCGGCGAGGGCCTCCCTCGCGCTCCTCAAGGCGGTGTCCGTTTCGACGCTGGTCGGGAAGGCCCAGTGGCTGTTGGCGTTGTGGTGGAGGAGGTAATCGGACATGGCGCGTACGACGGACCGCGGGACCTGCGTGCCTCCGGGGCCGTCGAAGAAGGCGACCGGGCCGTCTGCGTGGCGGCGCTCGAGGGCGGGAAAGTGGCTGCGGATCTCCTCGACGGCGGCCACAGCGCTGTCCTGGGTTGTCGATGGGGCCATGGGGAAGCTCTCCTCTTCAGAGGGAGAGCAGGATACTCCAGACGAACGTCGAGCGGCCATGCGGCGCCCGCCGAGCGGCCCGAGGCCGGTGGGTCAGGCCGTCCGCGGCCCGGCGAACACCCGCGAAGGCAGGAGAATGAGCGAGCGGAGCAGCTCGAAGACGCCCTCCACGGCGATCCCGACGAGGCGGAAGGGCAGGAGGAGCAGCCAGACGAGCGGGTAGAGCACCAGGCCCAGCAGGGCCAGCGGCCAGCACAGGACCAGGAGGATCAGCCACAACAGGAACTTCGCCACCAGAACACCTCCACTGGATCATACGCACGGGAGCCGCTCGACGTTCCGGTCGACACGGAATCCAGGCCCGGCCAGGCGCTCTACCCCCGAAAAGGAGGCGGCCCATCGAGCCACGCGAACTTCCTGCGCGCCCCGCCGCTATTCGCCGGCGGCCTGGATGATGGTGTCGATGGCCGGTCGGATGTCGGCTTTCAAGGGCGCGTCGGCCATGAAGACCACCGTGAGGAAGCCGTCGGTCGCCGCCACCCTCCAGGCCGTGAGATGCTGCCCGGCCAGGGGTGCGGACACCGAGCGCGTCGGCGCGGCGCGGAGCTTCTTCTCCATCATCGAGACCAGACGTCCCGCGATGGCCTGCGGCCCCGGCTCCGGCCAGTCGCCGCGAGAGGTCAGGACCTGTCCCGCCGGGTCGACGAGCATGGCTCCGTTCGCCGGGGCCAACGCCAGGCACGAGTCCGCCACCTGGTCCCAGGGAGACGTCGCCGGGACCTCCTCCTGGGGTTCCTCTTCGCCCCCGACCATCTCGGCCTCGAGTGCCCCAGGATCGGACCACTCGGGTGCAGCAGGCTCTTCCGAGAGGAGGTCTTCCGGCGACACGCCGGACTCAGGCGCCCCCAGGTCGTCGAGCTCCGAAGGCAAAGGAGGGGCTCCAAGCTCGGCAAGCGCGTCGTCCTCATGGGCGACGCCCTCTTCGTTCAGCGTGGGCTCGTCGCTGGACGCGGCCTCGAAAGATCCGGATGCGGGGCCGTAGCCGCCCGGGGGGAGCTGCTCGAACATGTCCTGATCCACGTCTGGTCCCCCGGGGGGCTCCGGTGCGAACTTTCCCGTGTCGGCCGTATGGGCCGCGGTGGGCGTGGGAGGGGAGGGCTCATGGGCGAGCGCCGGGAGGTTCGACTCGAACAGCGGCTCGGGCGGTGGTTGCGGCGGCTCCGGTTCGGACAAATCCGCCTCGAGGCCGGGGAGCTCGGCCGGCTCGGAAGCGTCGATCGCCGGGGGTTCGCGTTCGAGCTCGGGCTCGGCCAGCTCCGGCACTTCGGGCTCGAGCTCGGACGGCTCCAGCTCCGGCACCTCGGGCTCGAGCTCCAACTCGGGCGCGGCGGGCTCCGGCGGCTCGGGCTCGAGCTTCGGGTCGGTGCGCTCCAGGGCCGGGGGCAAAGGCGACGCGGCGGGCTCTGGCGGTGGCGGCGGCGTGGCCGGTGCGGGAGGTGCCGGCGCCACCGGTGTGGGGCTCGGGGCGACCTCGGTCCCCCCCGCGCGATGGTGGAGACGCCGGGCGAGGCCTCGTGCGACGTCGAGATCAGAGGAGCTGGCGGGCGGGTTGAGCTTCATGCACCTTTTCCTTGCCGAGGAGGCGATTCATCCGAGCCTCCAGCTCGTCGGCCAGCAGTTCGAAGCGGCGTCCTTCGGGGCCGCCGGCCCCGTCGCCGAGGAATCCCACGGGGGTGCCGAGGGCGCTCGCGCGTGCAAAGGCCTCGGTGCGGGGGATCACGGTCTCGAGCGTGTCGGGAAAGCCATTCCACATCTCGCTCAACACGGCATGGGTGCCGTGTCGCTCCCGCTCGACGAGGGTGGGCAGTATGCCCAGGAGCCGGAGCCGCGGGTTGGCCTCCGACTGGATGTGTTCCAGCAGCCGCAGGCTCTGCCCGAGGGAACGCAATGCCAGGCTCTCGGTCTGGAACGCGAGGAGTGCGAAGTCGGCGGCAGAGAGGGCGGCGGTCGTGACACGACCGAGTCCGGACGGCGTGTCCATGAGGACGATGTCGCTGGATCCCTCGGTGCTCTCGAGGGCGTCCTTCAGGGCCCCGGGGCGCGCGAGCTCCTCTTCGAACGACGACACGTCGGTGGCATCGAGTCGCCCGCGGGGCAGCAGCCGGAGCCCGTCGAGCCGCGTGCCGAGGATCGCCTCCTCGGGTGTGGCCTGGCCCATGAGGAGCTCGGCGAGCCCGGCGAGCTCGGTATCGGATCTGGCAAGCGAGAGACCAACGGCCCCCTGGGGATCCAGGTCCACCAGGAGCGTTCGGCGTCCCCTTTCGGCTAGCGCGACGGCGAGGTTCAGAGCCACCGTCGTCTTGCCGACGCCGCCTTTCTGGCTTGCGATGACGATGCGTCTAGCCATGGTGTCCCCGGCGACCAGCGTCGGGCGAAGCGGCTTCGAACGGCCCCTGGAGTCGACCACAGGGGTCCCCGACCGTGAACCTTCGTCCTTGCGCTCCTTGGGCCATCAACACGCTCCGGGGCGGTCCCTTCCGGGCGGATAATAGCATGGAAAGCTCTATTCTATGCGCTTTTGAGTCCCCGACCCTCACTTTCTCCATTAGCCCGGAGCTCGGCCAGTCGGCGGATGATCGTGTCTCGGCACTCCTCGACGAACGCCCCGAGCTCCCTCGGGTTCTCGGGGATCTCGAAGGGTCCCAGGACCTCCGTCTGGGCGTCCATCAAGTGGACCCGATAAAGCAGGTCCACGAAATGACGCACCCTCCAGACGCCGTCGTTCACGATGAGGTAGACGGGCACCCGTCGCGCTCGCAGCATCGCCTTGACCCCGGCCACCTCGAAGGGCCCCACGCTGCCGTCGGAGCTGCGGTGTCCTTCGGGGAAGATCAGCAGGCCGTGGGGCAGCTCACGGGCTCCCTTCATGATGGCCTTGAGTGATCCTCTCGGGTTCCGCTCGGGCTCGATGAGCGGGGAGCCCAGGAGGCGAATGGTGGCGGAGACGAGGGGGATGAAGCGGCCGTAGCGGGTGCGCGCCACGTAGGCAGGGACCCGGGGCTGGCTCAGGATCGACACCTGCAGGACATCCGTGAGCGCCTGGTGGTTGGCGATGATGGCGACGGGCGTCGCGGTGGGCAAAACGCCACGCCGCCGGAACCGCGCTCCCCCCAGCGTCAGCAGGGCAAAGATCCCCCGGGCCATGGTCCTCATGTAGACGCTGGTCAGGGGAAACCGCAACCGCGGCCAGAGCCACACCGCCGGGAGCACACCCAGGCGCAGGACGATGCTGCCCAGGGTGAAATAGCTGCCCACGAAAAGCATGGACACGAAGCTACGGACGGCACGGATGGCGACGAGCATGGGAACGACGGATCTTATCAGGCGGCGGGCGGGGTGCTCCGGCGGGCGAGGAATGCCTCGTCGATGGCCTTCCCGGCCTGCCGAGCGACGTGCGCCAGTGGATCGAGGGCCGGCAACGGCCGGCCGTCCGGCGCGTCTCCGTACAGGACCGCGATCGTCTCCTGCTGGGCTCGCACCGGGATGACCGCCGCCGAGGTGACGCCGAGCAGACCGACCCGTCCGAGCAGCGCCTGCGTCGGCCCGTTCGCCGGCGGCGCGCCGCTCCACATGTGCCCGGGGCTCACGGCGCTCGCGAAGGGCGAGGGCTCTTCCAGCGAGACCGAGAGATCCCGGGCCAGAACGTCGAGGCTCGAGCCGTCCGCCGTGTCCCCGAAACCGGCGAGGCCACGGAGGCTGTCGTCCTTGACCAGGAACAGAACGGCCCGCGGGAGGAAGGCGCGCGCGGTGCGCAAGAGGAGAAAAGTGATCAGGTCCGGCTCCGGCTTCTGAGTGAGCTCGGCGAGGGCGTTGCGGACGGCCTCCTCTCTCGCGGCGTCATCCGCAGGTGGTGCGGAGGCGGGTGGCGCGAGAGCGGGCGCCCCCTCGCCGGCGGTGGAGATGGCAGGTGGCCGCAGCACGCGAGGGATGAGATCGCCAGCCAGCTTCCTCCCGAACGCTCGCAGATCTGTTTCGTATTGGAGCGGGTCGAGCTTCGAGAGCCCTGGCTTCAGCGCCAGGATCGACACGCCCAGCCTCCGGGCCGTGTTCCGCAGGCGCTCGTCGGCGCTCTCCGCGATGAGCAGGATCCGTGGCGGATTTTTGAGCGTCGCCGCGTACTCGATCACCTCGAGGCCACCGCGAAAGTTGGTGCCGCTGAGCGAAGGAAGGCCCAGATCGGTGACGAGGACGAACGGATCCGCCTTCTCGGCGAGGCGGGTGGCCTCGCGTCGGGCGCTTCTGGCATCCGTGGCCTCGATCACGTCGAAGCCGCTGGCGGAGAGTTGCTCCCCGACCAGGCGCAGCACGTCGGGCTCGTCGTCCACCAGCAGCACCGACGGCCCGTCCGGGATCTCTTCGAGGCCCAGCTCCTCGAGCGGCTCCTCCCGGCCCGGCTCCGGCGAGGGAACGCTCAGCGAGGCCTCGAGGACGGCGCTGGCCTCGCGTCGGTCCTCGTCCATCTGTCGGGTGAGGTCCAGCATGAGACTCTCGGGATTGATGCCGTCTTCGAGGGTCTCCCGGGCGAGGTCGCGGGTGCCCACCTTGCTCGGAGCAATCTGCGCCACGTGGAAGCTGAAGTGACCTTCTCGCTGCCGCACGAGCCGTTCGAGGATCGACGTGACTCGCCCGCGCACGGCGTCCTCCCGAACCGATGCAGGAAGCTCCAGCTGCTTCGCGTCGAACGGCGGGACGTCCCAGATGTATCCGGCCAGCACGCGACCACCCTGGAAGACGATGGCCGCGTCGCCGTCCGACGTCTCGACCGTCAGGTAGCCCGTTTTTTGGCTGAAGGCGACGACCTGCAGGATCTCGAGAAGCGGCAGGTCTTCGATGGATCCGCTGAGGCTCAAGCCTTTCTCATCGCACGAAGCGTGGCGTCGCGCAAGTCGGCGAGGGGCGTCGGTTTCGGGATGACGTCGGCGGCACCTGCCTTCAGCGCCGCTTCGCGCACGCCCTCGCTGAACGCCGCGGTGAACAGGAGGACGGCCGTGTCGGGCTGGCGCTCGCGCACGCGGGCAATGATGTCGATGCCCTCGGCGCCGTGCCCCGGACCCAGGTGAAGGTCACAGATCACTGCGTCGAAGTCGCCTGACTCGGCGAGGTCCAGGCCCTGAGAGGCTTCCGCGCAGACCTCCACATCCCAGCCCAGACCTCGAAAGTACTTGCCGAGAAGGGCGAGGATGGTGGGGTCGTCGTCGAGGACCAGGACTCGCCGGGTCACATGACCCCGACCGCCGGCACGCGTCCGGCGAGGTAGCCCGAGCTCACCAGATCTTCCCGCGACATGGGTCGTGCGAAGAGGAAGCCCTGAACGAGCTCGATCCCGGCGGACTGAACCGCCACGAGCTCCTGGCCATCTTCGACCCCCTCGGCCACGGAGCGGGCTTCGAGGCGCCGCACCATCCGGGCGAGGGAGTCGAGGATGATCTGCCGGTACGGATCGTTGAAGGCCCCGGCCACCAGGTAGCGGTCCAGCTTGTAGATGTCCGGTCGGACGTCCAGGATCATCTTGTAGTTCGACTGACCCAGGCCCACGTCGTCGAGGGCAATGGACACGTGGGCCTCCCGGAGCTTCTCGAGGGCCCGGCGAAATCCCGGCACATCCAGGGGCGGCGCGTGCTCGACGACCTCCACCGAGAGACGGGTGGGCTCGATGCCGGCCTTGTCGGCGTGGGTGAGCAGGAACCCGGGGAATCCGGGGTCGCGTCCCAGGCTCGAGGCGTGGACGTTCACCGAGAGGCGCGGGGTGCCCGGGAGCGCACCGGCCTCCCTCAGTGCCGCGGCCACACACGCCCGGTCGGCGACCGCCTCCGCACGCTTTCGACGCACGTACTCGAAGAGCACGGCCGGTCGCTCGGCGTTGGTGCCTTTGGGGCCTCGGATGAGACACTCGAGGCTGAACAGCTCCGGATTCTCGGCCCCGACCTCGAAGATCGGTTGAAAAACGACCGAAAGGCACCCGGGTTCCAGGATCTGATCGAGGAGGGTCGACTCGGTTGGCACGGTCTGCGCTTTTGCATTGGGCATGCCACGCATCGCCTGATCCTGGGCGGGGCGGCCGGAACGGTATGCCTCAGTGAAGAAAGAACTTGTCGTCGGGGTTCCAGCGAACCGGGGGGAGGACTCGTCCCGGGGCGAGACGACGGAGGTCCCGAATCGGGACAGCCTGGCCCCGCTCCACGTGCTCCTGGTGGAGGACGACCCGGCTCACGCCGAGCTGGCCCGTCGGGCTTTCGATGCCCGGCCCGGCGCCTTTGCCGTGACGGTGGCCGGGACGGTGGAGGCGGCCCGGACGGCTCTCGAGGCCGAAGCCCCGCCGGACATCATCATCTCCGACTGGCGGCTTCCCGATGGGGAGGGTGTCGATCTTCTCCGTGGCGGCCCGGAGGGGGCGCTGCCGCCGGTGGTGATCATGACCAGCCAGGGCAGCGAGCGGGTGGCCGTGGAGGTCATGCGCGCGGGCGCCGCCGACTACGTCGTGAAGAGCGAGGCGGCTTTGGCAGACCTCGCCCACGTTGCGGATCGCGCCTTGAGGCAGAGGCGAATAGAGGACACCCTCGGCGACATTGCCGCCGGCACGAGCGAGGCAGGAGAGGCCTTCTTCCAGTCGATCGTGCTGCGGCTGGCGCGCACGCTACGTGTCAGGTACGCCGCCGTGGCCGAGATCGTCCCCGGGGACCGGTTGCGAACCCTGGCACGGTGCATCGACGGACGCCTCGTCGAAAACATCGAGTATGCCTTCCCAGGGACCCCGTGCGGGAACGTGCTGGACGGGTCGGTCTGCTACGTGCGTCACGGGGTCGCCGATCAGTTCCCGGACGACGACGTGCTGCGGTTCCTGGGGGCGCAGAGCTACGTGGGCTCCGCTCTCTTCGGTGCCAGCGGGGCTCTCGGGGTCCTCAGCGCCATCCACGACCACCCGCTGGACGAGGTCGTCCGCCCCGAGACCGTCGTACAGGTCTTCGCATCCCGATCCGCCGCGGAGCTGGAACGTCGGCGGGCCGAAGAGGAGCTCGAGCGTCAGAGGGTCTTCGCCGAGAGCCTGCTCGACATGGTCGCCTCGCTCGTGATCGTGATCGACTCCCGGGGGAGGATCATGCGCTTCAATCGTGTCTGTGAGGCCATGACGGGCTGGACGGAAGACGAGCTGCGAGGGCGTCTTTTCTGGGAGGTTCTTCGCCCGCCCGAGACCCGCGCGGAGGCCGCGGAGTTCTTTGGGAAAGGGGTCGCTCCCGACGGGCTCCCGCCCGCCATCGAGTCGGAGTGGCTCACGCGGACGGGAAAACGCCGGCTCATCTCGTGGGCCAACCGGCCCATCCTGGACGAGGACGGCAAGGTCGTGTCGCTCATCGGTACCGGAGTGGACATCACCGATTCCCGACGGACGGAAGAGGCCCTGCGAGCGAGCGAGGCGCGCTACCGCACTCTGATGAGGAATGCCCCGGAAGCCATCCTCGTGATCGACGTCGAGCGAGAGGCCATCGTCGACGCCAACGCCAACGCCGAGACGCTGTTCGGCCTCGACCGGGAGGAGCTCCTCAGCCTGCCCCCCGGCCACCTCGTCCCGGAGCGCCAGCCCGGAGGACGACTCTCGAGCGAGGTGGCGCGCGAGCTCGTCCAGGAGGCGATCGACGGCGGGACCCCGGTGGCCGAGATGGTCCAAACGAGTGGATCGGGCGAGACGCGCCCGTGCGAGGTGCGCCTCGTCCGGCTCCCCGGGCCCATGAAGCTCCTGAGGCTCAGCATCATCGACATCGGAGAGCGCAAGCGCCTGGAGGCGGACCTTCGCAGGGCGGCGCTCGAGTGGCGCCAGACCTTCGACGGGCTGCCGCTCGGGGTGCTCGTCGTCGACGGCGACGGCCGGATCGTCCGGGCGAACCGGACGGCGGTCGAGCACTCGGGACGATCCTCCTGGGCCGAGCTGATCGATGCGCCGCTGGGCGAGATCGGGCCGGACCAGACACGGATCGCCCTGGGGGAGCTGGTGGAGCAAATGCGGGCAGGCCGCCGTCCGGCGCCTCGCGAGGTCACCGACGCGGTGACCGGTCTCACGTGGGTGGTGAGCGCAAGCCCCCTCCCGACCGACGGAGACGGCCCCGGTCGGATCGTCCTGAACTTCCAGGACGTCAGCGAGACCGTTCAGCTCAAGGAGCGGCTCCGGCAGAGCGAGACCATGGCCGCGATCGGCTCGATCGTGGCTGGCGTGGCCCACGAGGTCCGGAACCCCCTCTTCTCCATCTCGGCCACCCTCGACGCCTTCGAGTCTCGCTTCAAGGACACGGAGAGCTATTCGCGGTATCTCTCGGTCCTTCGAGGAGAGCTGGGGCGTCTGACGACACTCATGAAGGACCTGCTCGAGTTCGGCCGGCCGTCCGAGCCGGACCTGGGCGAGTGCGATCTCGCCGAGGTCGCCAGGGCCGCGAGCCACGCGTGCGCGCCTCTTCTCCGGCGACAGGGCCTTGTTGCGGTGGGCCCGGACGCCAGCGCGGCGCTGCCCCCGGTGCTGGCCGACCGCGTCCGCATCACCCAGGTCTTCCAGAATCTCATCGAGAACGCTGCCCACTATTCTCCCAGGGGCGGACAAGTCAAGATCTCCCTCGGTGTGACTCGAGACGCCGAAGGCGAGTGGGTCGAATGCGCGGTGCGCGACTCCGGTCCCGGGTTCGCCGCCGACGACCTGACGCAGCTCTTCGAGCCGTTCTTCACCCGTCGCCGAGGCGGTACCGGCCTGGGCCTGTCGATCGTCCAGCGCATCGTTTTCGACCACGGCGGCGACGTCCACGCCCGCAACCATCCCGAGGGCGGAGCCATGGTCGTCGTCCGGTTGAGGAGCGTGAATAAGGTGAAGCGGTGAAGGGGCCGGCGTCCGCCGGAGGAGCACGGGGGTTCCCTGCGCGCGCCGCTCGGTGGCTCGCCGCTCGGATCCCGGGTGGAGACGCGCGGCGCCGGGCCAGCGAGAGCGAGGAGCGCCTGGGGCTGGCGCTCGACGCCGCGGGGATGGCGATCTGGGAGCTGGACACCGAGACCGGTGCGATGTGGTGGTCGGCCCAGGCCCGCCGGCTCTTCGGTCTGCCGGATGAGACCGACGCTGCGCGCACCCGGCTGCCGCATGTCGTGCAGCACATCCACCCTGACGACCGGGCGGCGTTTCAGGCTGCCGTGGCCGACGCGGTGTCCGGGGCCGGGGAAGTGCACCGGTTCCAGGCCCGGGTCCTCGGTCCGAACGACTCGGTGCGCTGGATCGAGGCCCGCGGTCAGTCCTCCCTCGACGCAGAGGGGCGTCTTCGCGGCCTGAGGGGCACTCTCGTCGACGTGACGGAGCTCAAGCGCGTAGAGCAAGACCTCCGCCGCAATCTCGACGAGCTGCGTGTCGTCGCCGCGGTGGCCGAGTGTGCGGCGGAGGCGGGCGACGAAGAGACCCTTCTCGAGCGAGTGACGCAGATCATCCAGGAAGCTCTTGCCTACGAGGCCTGCGGTTTTCTCCTGGTCGACGAAGAGCGCGGGCGCATGAGCCGCACCCCCTGCTTCCACAGCTGGGGGAAGCCCGAGGAGATTCGGTCTTTCGAGCTCGGCTCGGGCGTCGTCGGAGAGGTGGCGGCCTCCGGCGAGGTCCGCCGGATCGACGACACCCTGGCGGGTTCCTGGGATGTGGGGTCGGCTCAGCCCGGGGTGCGGGCCCAGCTGTGTGTTCCCCTCCGGGTGGGCCCCCGTGTCCTCGGTGTCCTCGACGCAGAGAGCACCCGAGTGGGAGCGTTCACGACCAGGGACGAGAGGCTTCTCGTCGTCGTTGCGAGCCACGTGGCCAACGCGCTCGAGAGGCTTCGGGGCGAGGAGGCGTTGCGTCGCAGCGCCGAGATGTACCGCGCCTACTTCACCGCGTCACCCCTTGCCGTCTTCGTGTCGGACAAGCACGGCAAGTACCTCGAGGTGAACGGGGCCGCCACGGCAGTGACCGGGTACAGCCGGGACGAGCTCCTGGAGATGGAGATCCCGGATCTCCTGGTGACCGAAGGCGCGGATGGGCTGCGCGACCGCCTCGCGGGGCTTCTCGCCATGGGCGCCGGGCACAGCGAGATCAAGATCCGTCGCAAGGACGGGTCGGTGCGTCACTGCCTGGTTCACGCCGCAGCCACCGGCTCGGACCGTCTCCTCGGCTTCCTCCTCGACGTCACCGACCGCCGGGAGGCCGAGGAGAAGCTGAGAGAGAGCGAGGAACGCCACCGGGGTCTCTCGGAAGCGTCTCTGGAAGCCGTCATGGTCCACGATGGCGGTCGAATCGTCGACGTCAACCACGCGCTGTGCGAGCTCGTGGGCTACTCGTGGCACGAGCTCATCGGGCGTGACGGGTTCCAGCTCATTGCTCCGGAGGATCGCGAGGGCGTCTACCGGATGCTCCTGACCGAGTACGAGCGACCTCGCGAGGTCACGGGCCTCCGCCGCGACGGCTCCCGCGTACCCCTCGAGGTGAGGGCCCGCTCGTTCCCCTACAGGGGCCAGATCCTCAGCGTGGTCGCCCTCAGGGACATCTCGGAGCGCGCCCGGGCCGAGAAGGTGCGGGAGTCGCTCATTGGAGACCTGGAGGCGAAGAACGCCGAGCTCGAGCGCTTCACCCACACCGTGTCCCACGACCTGAAAGCGCCCCTGATCACGATCCGCGGCTTCGCCCAGTACCTCCTCCGCGATCTCGAGGAGGGCCGGCCGGAGCAGGTGGGCTCCGACGCGAGCCGTATCTTCGAGGCCGCCGGCCAGATGCAGCATCTGCTCGATCACCTCGTGGCACTGTCTCAGGCCGGCCTGGGGGCGGCGCCTCCGGAGCCGGTCCCTCTCGACGTCGTTGCGGTGGAGGCCCTGAGGCTCGTCGAGGGCCGCCGCGCCCACACCGGCGTGAGGGTCGAGCTCGCCTCGGGGCTTCCGGTCGTTTTCGGGGATCAGGCTCGTCTGGTGCAGGTGCTCCAGAATCTCCTGGAGAATGCCGTCAAGTTCACGGCCGGCGTGGAGGAGCCGCTGGTCACCGTGCGCCCCGGGCCCCTGAAGGAGGACGAGGGCGAGGCCACGATCATCGTCGCGGACAATGGGAAGGGCATCGATCCCGCGCACCACAATCGGGTCTTTGGGCTGTTCGAGAAGCTCGACCCGGCGTGCGAGGGCACCGGCGTGGGTCTTGCGGTCGTGCGGCGGATCGTGGAAACCCACGGCGGGAAGGCACGGGTGGAGTCCCAGGGGGCCGGACAAGGGACCGAGGTGTGGGTCACCCTTCCCACGCCGCCCGAAGGCCAGGAGGCGCGGCCAAAGAACGCCTCTCTCAGGGAAGCGGCAGGGCGCCCGGCGGGATGAAGGCCTCCGGCAGGGGGGCGTCGAGGAACTTCAGTCCCAGGCGCTGAACCCCGTCGAGACCCGGACCCTCGCCGCCCGAGACGTACATCACCTCGCTGCGGCTCCTGAAACCGTTGCCCGTGCCGTTGCCGTTGCCGGCGATGGAGAACTCGATGATCTCGCCCTGCTCGACGGCCATGAGACTGCGGACAAGGGCGCCTCCGGCGGCGATGACCTCGGCGGTCGTTTCCTCCGACTGAGGCTCCGGCTGGCGCCAGGAGGGAATCCGGGCGATGCGAGCGGTGAGACTCACCTCGTAGCGCTCGAACTCGCGCCGCTCCCCCGTCTCCTCCCGCTCGAGGGCCTCTCGATACGACTCGATGCTGCCTGGCTTCGCCAGCTGCTTCCACTTCGAGATGTCCAGCACGATCTTCTCGCCCGTCTTGTCGTCGCCGTTCGCGCAGGGCGATCCCGACGCTCCTCCGAGGAGGACCCAGCTGCCGCCCCCGCAGGAGCAGTTGCGGCTGTGCAGCTCGACTTGCGTCTCGGAGCTCACTGCGAAGCCGTCACCAGGCTGGCCCGGGCCGTGGCTGTCTCGAGGCAGTCCGGGCAGATGCCATGGGTGGCAACGCGCCCGGCGGCCTCCGGAAGCTCGTGAACGCACCACTCGCCCATGTGGCCGCGGACCCTCCGGCACCAGGCGCAGACGGTGAGCAACGGCGACTCCCTCATGCCGCCCAACCCGTCAGGTCCGAGACCACCCGCTCGAGCTCGGGCAGCGGCAGCGGCTTGTGGAGGAAGGCGTCGGCGCCCCTTCGGCGAGCCTCGGCCTCGATCTCGGGCGTCCCGTTGCCGGTGAGCAGCACCACCCGGGTCTCGGGTCGGAGATGTCTCGACCACTGGATGATGTCCAGCCCCTCGATACCGTAGATTCCGGTGAGGCGAAGGTCGGCGATGACGACCGCGTACGCCGTGTGGGCGAGGAGCGCCTCCGCCTCCTCCTTCTCGGCGGCCGTGTCCACCTCCCAGCCGCACTCGCGGAAGTAGTCGCACAGCGCGAAGCGAATGGCAGGCTCGTCGTCCACGATCAGGAGTCGTCCGGGAGGGTCTGTCACGGCCGTGGCTCAAGCAGGGTTCGTGCCAGCTGCCGCGCCGCCGCTCTCCGGTGCTGAGACCGGTAAAATATTGATATCGAGCCAGTTACATGACGATTTTGGGGCGGGAGAGAATCTCAGCTCTATGGGAAACGGACTCTCTCTCCAGATTTCGGAAGGTTGGATGGGTCCGAGGCTATGCGATCCCGTACTTCTTGATCTTCTGGTAGAGCGTGCTTCGGGGGATCCCCAGGCGCTGCGAGGCCTCGGCGACCCGGCCCCCGACGCCTTCGAGGACTCGGGCGATGTGCTGCCGCTCCAGTTCCTCGAGCGTCAGCGCGTCCCCGGGGCCCGCGCCTGCGCTCTGGGCTGCGGACACGGCGACGCCGGGGCCCTCGAAGCGGAGGTCGTCGGCCTCGATCACATCGCGCCCGGACAGCAGCAGCGCCCGCTCGAGGACGTTGCGGAGCTCACGCACGTTCCCCGGCCAGGCGTACCGTCCCAGCCTGTCCTCGGCCGCGCTCGACAGCCGCAGCCCGCGCCGCCCGAGGTCGTTGCACAAGCCCTCGACCAGGGAGCGTGCAAGGAGCGGTATGTCCTCGGGCCGCTCTCGCAAAGAGGGCACTCGCAGGGGGATCGTGCTGATCCTGTAGTAGAGGTCGCTTCGGAACGTCTTCTGCAGGGTCATGGCCCCGAGGTCCTGGTGCGTGGCGGCGATGAGCTGAATATCGACCTGGCGGTCCTTGACCTCGCCCAGCCGGCGGAAGCGTTTCTCCTCGA
>CAXMOH010000350.1:0-5068 GCA_964194855.1 uncultured Hyphomicrobium sp. | reverse complement strand
AATAGTTCGCCACAACGAACACGTCCTCGACGGGCTCGAGGGCTCGACCGCCACTGACGATGACCCGGTAGGAGCCGGGCGGCAGCGGCGCGAGCTCGACGGCGTGACCGCCATCGGCGTCCCGCCGCAGCGTGGTGCGCGCCACGAGACGGCCCTCTCGGGCCGTGCGAACCTGGGCACGCAATCGGACTCCCTCCGACTCTGGCCGTGCCTCGACGCGGATTGGCTCATCGCGCCAGAAGACGTCGCCGACGTCGAGGGCTACGCGGGGGGCCTGAGCAGGCGCGCGCCGGTACTCACCGAGGTCGATTTCGAGGCCACCGACGACGCCCATGACGTGGGCGAGGGGTCCCGCCGCGGCCTGGAGCGAGGCGTGGCGGGTTCCCGTGTACATGGCCCGCCCCTCGTGGCCCCGCTCGAGAGGGGTCGCCGAAGCCCGGGGCACCGTGCCGTCGCCGGAGTGGTCGCGGCCCCGGAACGTCCGAAGCATGTCCACTCGCCCGTCGACGAGGCGCGCCGACTGCTGCGTCGTCTGCCCGAGGCCCACCACGGAGAAAGCGGCGTACCCATGGTCGCGGTAGCGCGACGAGCGGCGGTGCGACTCGACGGCAGCGCGAACCTCGTCGTGGAAAGCCAGGCCCCGGGCCACTCGCCCGGGCTTCAGGTTCGGCAACGTGACGTCGCCCACGCGGACGAGGCGGCCCTCGCCTGCATCGACACAGGGGTAGAGCGGCAGCAGCTGATGAACGGATGTGCACGAGCGAACGAGCTCGGTCAGGTCGACGAGCCCCCTGGGCCCTTTCCGAGCGCCGTTGCACAGGGCGTCCAGGGCGTTGGGTGAGCCCCGGAAGGGTGTCCCGAAGGCAACGAGGGCGCGAGTGGTGCGCCAGCCGTCGTGCAGCTCGAGAAAAGCTCGTGCCACGAGCCCGCCCATCGAGTGAGCCACGAGGACGAGTCGGGCCTCGTCATGGCCCGAGCTCCTCCGCCAGCGGGCCAGCCAGTCGTGGGCTCGGCGCGCCAGGAGCCGCGCCGCCACGCGGATGTCGCGTCTCCAATCGTAGGGGAACTCGAAGTAGTTCCGCCCCGGGACGAGCCCGAGGCCCCTGCACAGCGTCTCGCCCAGCTTCGAGTACCCATCGATCTTCCAGAGACCGGGGATCATGTGCACGTCGGGGAACACACGGGTGGCGACGACACCGTCGCCCAGATCGTCACGCTCGACCGGGTCCTCCTGGAGGATCAAGGGGTGGAGCCGCCGGCCACGGCTGAGCGCGATGCGGAGGAGCGACCCGGCCGACGGTCCCCAGAGGTCCTTCCCGTCTTTCCGCAGCACGCTTCCGGTGAGGCCCGGGAGCAGCACGACCACGTCCCGCAGGAGCCGCCGAGGCACGCCACCTCCCTGGCCCGTATTATTCACCAGGCCTTCTGCTGCGAGGCGCGATAGCGCGCCTGCGGCGGGCGTGCTCGCTCCTCGCTTCGTCGACGTAGCTCAAGCTACGACTCCTCACGACTCGCTGCGCTTGCCCACCTCGGCTGCACTCTCACGCCTCTCGCGACGAAGTCTGATGAACAATCCGGGCCTGGGCCATGCGCCACCCACAGGGCGCGGAGCCATGAGCACGATAGGTGGCCCTCATGAGCGGCGTCAAATGGCTGCACGCGCCGTAGACAGAACTATCCAGACGCCGGGGCGAGCGCGTCTTGCACGCCGCTCGCGGCGTCGGATAAACTGCGGTTTTGGTTCAGAACTCGGAGGACGACTAGATGGCAATCCGTGTTGGTATCAACGGCTTCGGTCGTATCGGTCGCCTGGTCTTCCAGGCCCTGTGCGACCAGGGCCTGCTCGGCAAGGAGATCGACATCGTTGGCGTGGTCGACATCTCCACCGACGCTGACTACTTCGCGTACCAGATGAAGTACGACTCGATCCACGGCCGCTTCAAGCACAGCCTGGACACGAAGAAGAGCGACCCGTCCAAGGACCACAACGACGTGCTGGTGGTGGGCGGCGACTCGGTCAAGTGCGTCATGGCCGAGCGCAACCCGGCGGACCTTCCCTGGAAGGAGCTGGGCGTCGACTATGTGATCGAATCCACGGGTCTCTTCACCCACTCCGACAAGGCCAGGGGCCACCTCGACGCGGGCGCCAGGAAGGTCCTGCTCTCCGCCCCCGGAAAGGGTGACGTCAAGACCCTCCTCATGGGCGTCAACGAGGGCGAGTACGACCCCGCCAAGCACCACATCGTCTCGAACGCCTCGTGCACGACCAACTGCCTGGCACCTCCGGTGTACGTGCTCCTCAAGGAGGGCATCGGCATCGAGACGGGCCTCATGACCACGATCCACAGCTACACCGCGACGCAGAAGACGGTGGACGGCCCGTCCAAGAAGGACTGGCGGGGCGGTCGCGCGGCCGCGATCAACATCATCCCGTCGTCCACCGGCGCCGCCAAGGCCGTGGGCCAGGTTCTGCCGGAGGTCGACGGCAAGCTCACCGGCATGTCGTTCCGGGTGCCGACCGCCGACGTCTCCGTCGTAGACCTCGTCTTCCGCTCCAAGAAGGACACCTCGATCGAAGAGATCGACGGCCTCCTGAAGAAGGCGAGCGAGACCTATCTCGAGGGAATCCTCGGCTACTGCGACGAAGAGGTCGTGTCGACGGACTTCATCCACGACGATCGCTCGTCCATCTACGACTCGCTGGCCACGCTCCAGAACAACCTGAAGGGCGAGAAGCGCTTCTTCAAGCTGGTCAACTGGTACGACAACGAGTGGGGCTACTCGAACCGCGTCGTCGACCTCCTCCGCCACATGGCGAAGAAGGACGGCGCGAAGTAGAAAGACGGCACGCCGGCCCCGGGAGCGCCCGGGAGCTTCGGGGGGCGGCCCGAACGGGTCGCCCCCGAATCGTCTCGGCTGGAGGATCGGGCCCCGGGCAGGGAAGAAGGAAGGACCATGGCCAAGTTGTTCATCGAGGACCTCGACCTCGCCGGCAAGCGCGTGATCATGCGCGTCGACTTCAACGTCCCCCTCAAGGACGGGAGAATCGACAACGACAAGCGCCTGCGCGCGGCGCTGCCCTCCATCCAGTACGTCGTGGGAAAAGGGGCGAGCCTGGTGCTGATGAGCCACCTCGGCCGGCCCAACGGCAAGAAGGCTGAGAAGCTCAGCCTGGCGCCGGTGGCGGACCGTCTCTCCGAACTTCTCGGCACCACGGTGAAACTGCTCGACGACTGCGTCGGCCCGGACGTCGAGAAGGCCTGCGCCGCCCTCGAGCCGGGCCAGGTCATCCTGCTGCAGAACCTCCGCTTTCACATCGAGGAGGAGGGCAAGGCCAAGGGTCCGGACGGCTCGAAGATCAAGGCGGACCCCGAAGCGGTCAAGGCCTTCCGGGCCTCGCTCACGACTCTCGGCGACGTCTACGTGAACGACGCCTTCGGAACCGCTCACCGCGACCACAGCTCGATGACGGGAGTGGCCCTGCCCCAGCGGGCGGCCGGTTACCTCATGAAGAAGGAGCTCGACTTCCTCGGCGACGCCGTCGAGAGCCCCACCCGCCCCTTCGTCGCCATCATCGGCGGGGCCAAGGTCTCGGGCAAGATCGACGTCATCGAGTCGCTTCTTCCCAGGGTCGACACGCTCATCATCGGCGGTGGCATGGCCTACACGTTCTACAAGGCCCGGGGCAAGGAGATCGGGGGCTCGCTGGTCGAGAACGACCGGCTCGACATGGCCCGAGCCCTCCTGGAAAAGGGCGGCGACAAGCTGGTGCTCCCCGTCGACACCGTGGTGACCGACAGCTTCGACTTCGACGCGCGGAAGCTCGGGACACTGAAGACCGTGCCGTGGGACGGCCTCGGGGCGGACGACATCGGCGTGGACATCGGCGAGAAGAGCCGGGCCAGGTTCGCCGAGATCGTGAGGAGCGCGAAGACGGTGGTCTGGAACGGCCCCATGGGTGTCTTCGAGATCCCGGAGACGGCGAAAGGCACGCTCACCATCGCCCAGGCCCTGGCGGAGGCCACCGCGGCCGGAGCCGTCACCATCGTCGGCGGCGGGGACTCCGTCGCCGCCATCGAGCAGAACGGGCTCGCGGACGAGGTCAGCCACGTCTCCACCGGTGGCGGCGCCTCGCTCGAGTTCCTCGAGGGCAAGGCCCTCCCCGGCGTTGCGTATCTGACCGACAAGTAATCGCTCTGAGCAAGGAAGAACACATGGCCAATCGAACTCCCCTTATTGCAGGCAACTGGAAAATGAACAAGACGGTCCCGGAGGCTGTGGCACTCGCGAGCGAGATCGCCAAGGGTGCAGACGCCTCCGGGGTGGACGCCCTCGTGTCGCCGCCCTTCACCACGCTCGTCTCGGTCGCTGCCGCCCTCGAGGGCTCGAACGTCTTCCTGGCAGGACAGAACATGCACTCCGAGGCGAGCGGGGCCTTCACTGGCGAGATCTCCCCGGCCATGCTGAAGGATGCCGGGTGCTCGCACGTCATCCTCGGCCACTCCGAGCGGCGGCAGCTCTTCGGCGAGACCGACGAGGGTGTGGCGAAGAAGACGAAGGTTGCACTCGACAACGGGCTGCTCCCGATCTCGTGCGTGGGCGAAACCCTCGCGGAACGCGAGGGCGGCAAGACGATGGACGTCGTCGGCCGGCAGGTCGACGCCATCCTGAAGGCGGTGAGCGCCGAGGAAGCAACGAAGCTCGTCATCGCCTACGAGCCGGTCTGGGCCATCGGCACCGGCAAGGTGGCCACGCCGGAGCAGGCCCAGGAGGTCCACGCGTTCATCCGCTCGCGGATCGCCGCGATCCACGGGCAGGGCGTGGCAGACGGCCTGCGGATCCTCTACGGCGGCAGCGTGAAGCCCGGCAACGTGAAGGGGCTGATGGGGTTGCCGGACGTCGACGGGGCCCTGGTAGGGGGCGCGTCGCTCGAGGCCGAGTCGTTCCTGAAGCTCGTCCACTTCGAAAAGCAGTAGAGCAGCGGACCCTGAACACCTGATATACTCCGGGTTTCGTCCGTTCCGATCGGGTTCGGACAGGCAAACTGAATCAAGGAAGCGGCGGCGGC
>CAXMOH010000349.1:0-5022 GCA_964194855.1 uncultured Hyphomicrobium sp. | reverse complement strand
CAGCGAGTCGGTCTTGGCCCGCTGGATGGCCTCGCCGAGAGTGAAGCCTTCGCCGAGGAAGTAGGCGTAGACGCTGTGGGCCAGCGTGCGCTGCTGCCGGGGCGTGGTGATGCCGGCCGGGCCGAAGCTCGCCACCGCCCCCGCCTTCGGCAGGAGGATCAGCGCCTCGCTCACCGAAGGTCCCCAGAGGTTGAGGTACCACTGGGACTGGCAGGCCCAGGTGAAGAGGACCGTGGGCTTCGTGTCGGCGAGGGCAGTGAGGTCCCAGGCGGTGAGCAACCACTCGTCCGCCCAGATCTCCGGCCCAGCGTGTCCGAAGTAGTGTGTGACCTGGGCACCCTCCTCGAGGGCGGCCACGAAGCGCTGTCGCGCGACGCCGATGCCCTCCCCGACGTCCGCCCACGCAACCCGGGTGCCCGGGGGCAGGGGAACCGCGGCGGCCTCCTTCAGGAAGTCCGGGTCGCCGGCGGTGGTGTTGTCGACGGCCAGCAGGTGGCGGCCGGCCGACGCACCCAGGAGGGCGAGCTGGTTCTCGATCTTCCAGGCCATCGCGGCGGCTTCCTCCGCGGTCTGGACCGGGAGGCGGCCGATGGCCAGGTCGGGATAGCCGTCGTCGTCGACGTCGGCGTAGAGGTGGTCCGAAGGGATGCGGCCCCACACGCCGTCGTTGGCGATCGGGGAGGGGATGTAGGAGACCGCTCCGGTCTGCATGTAGTCGTGAGTGTCGAAGGTGTCGTCCCCGATAAGGAGGACGAAGCGGCCACCGCTCCGGGCAAAGCGACGAATCAAGGCCTCGACCGCGTTCGCATCCGGCACCCCCGCGCTGTAGGCGTCGTAGGCTCGCTCGACGTCGACGACGACGGAGCGGAGGCCCTCTGCCCGCTTGGCCTGGGCGATCCGATCGGCGGCCGCAGCAAAGTCGCCGTGGGTCACGATCAGGTAGTCGGCTCGACGCAGGGGGATCGTCGGATCCCACGGAGCCAGCTCCCAGGTGGCGTCGCTCTGGCGAGGATCGAAGGGCAGGGCGAAGTCGATGTGGTCGAAGTAGACGACCCCGTAGTCCGCCCAGGGGTCGATCACGTCGGCGCCGTAGTCGAGCTGCAGCTGGTTGCCGGTCGGCTGGAGGAGCGCGGCCGGGATCTCTCCGGTGAGCAGGGCCAACGTCGCGCCTTCGAAGGTCAAGGTGCCGAGGCTCCAGCCGTTGAGGCGGGCCTCGACGGTGTGGGTGTGCTCCGTGAGGCCGACCAGGCGGAGCGCGACCTTCACGTCGCCGTCGGACGGGATCCGGAGCGGGAGGTCGAACGTCCCCGCGGTGGAATCCCACCAGTCGTAGGGCCAGGTGCCCCAGCCGGTGACGAGGATGTCCCACTGCCAGGGATCGGCCTCCACGGGAAGCGACGGCACGTAGGCAAAGCTTCTCTCCACCCGGGAGTATCCCGACCAGTCCGGGTCACCGGAGCGGGTGAGCTCGACCGTCTCGTTCCGGTGTCGTCGGCCGTCCCACGTCAGCAGGTAGACGTTGTCTCCCGTGTAGTCGGTCGAGAGCGTCTCCGCCACGAACTGCAGAGCCGGTCCGTCGGTGCCCCGCACCAGGCGGAAGGGCACCACCTGCCCCTGTCGGGAAAGGCGGAGAAGCGACGTCTTGCGCGGCGCTCCGTACTCCTGCAGGCTGCTCAGCGGAATCTGTGCGAGCCCCCGGCCGTGGACGCGCACCTTGACGCCGCGGGGCCGCTCGTTGCCGACCTGGGCCGGCCGCCCCCGGCGCACGTTGGAGCGCCCTCGGACCGCCGTGCGCGAGTCGTGGGTCACGTCCCGGGCAAAGCGGGCGGCCGCACGACCGGTGGCGGCGCGCACGCCCCGGGCCGGGTCCCCGGCCTGTGCGCGATCCAACCGCCGCTCGAGGCGGGCGAGCCGCGCCTGCAGCCGTGCGTCCTCCACCCCGAAGGGACCCATGAGGCGCCGCAGCCCGCGCACGTCCGTCTCTTCGATCATGACAAACGGCTGGGTGACGGGGTGCGTCTCGACCCGGTAGAGGAGCGGGGTGACGGAGTCGCGCACGATGGCGGGGACCGGCGCCTCGTGGAGCGGCGTGAGAGCCGTCCCGTGGGCGTCGTCGGCTCCAAAGACCCGGAAGGAGAGGCTCCCCTGCTGGGTGCCGGTCGCGAACTCGACCACCCCGGCCCGATCGACCCGGAGGCCGCGAATCGTGGCCCGAAGGAGGGCGAAGCCGTCGATGAGGGTCTGACACGTGGAGTCGCCGGCCAGCGTCCAGTCCTCGGGTCGGTCGCTGTCGACCCCGTCGGCGGCCCGCGCGAGCGCCTGCCCGACGACGATGCCGCTCGTGCTGCGGTAGGCGTCGTCCTGCCAGATGGAGGCGAGCACGGCCTCGGCGTCGTCCCCCAGAAAGTCCACCGAGGGCGTGGGGGTGCCGTTCCAGCCCACGTAGTCGGTGATGACGCCCAGCGGGTCGGTCAGCGTCACCTGATCGGCAGGGTCGGCGTCGCCGGGACCGCCGAGCCAGTTCGGGAGGACGTCGATGGGGCTGTTCGTTCCCGTGAAGAGGTAGTAGACCCCTCCCGCCGTGAAGTCGGTGAAGAAGCCTCCGATCGAGATCACGACCCGCTCGCCCGGCTGGAGCACGATGTCCGCGCCGCCGAGCTGCGGGATCGTGTAGTCGAGCTGAGCGTCCTCGTCGCGCACGACGTAGCCGGTCACGGTCACCGGAGCCGAGGTCTGGTTGTAGAGCTCGACCATCTCCTGCTGGCAGGTGGCCGGCGAGTCGGGGGCGAAAAGGACCCGGTTGATGACCAGCGCCGGCGCGTTGAAGACAGCGTCGTCGGTCTTGAGGTTGTTGGAGGTGTCGGCGTCGCCGTCGTCGCAGTCGGTGTACTGGGCCTGGAAGTCGCCGTCGTGTACTCCCTCGAGGATCCCGTCGTCGACGGTCACGGACCCGTCGAAGGCCTGGGTGAGGAGGGGGTCCGGGCTGAAGGCAATGTCGGTTCGGCTCGTGGTGAGGGTCCCCGTCAGCGTCACCTGTGTCGCGGAGTCGACGCTCGCGATCGTGTAGAGCCCGAGGTCGGGGCCGGTGGCAATGGCGAACGGATCCCCGGGGGAGAGACCGAGGCTCGCGAAGCCGGCGGTGGCGGACGTCACGATCGCCGAGCCCGCGGTCGTCACGAGGTCGTAGCGCTGGCTCCGGTACATCCCGGTGCCGGGGGCGGTCTCGTACAAGGTCAGCGTCTCGGCGTCCCCGGTCGAGGAGGTGACGGTCACGCGCACCGTGCCGGCGGCGTAGGGGGGCGACACGCAGGTCCCCAGGACCGAGCTGTCGCTCACCTGGACCCAGACCGGCACCCCCGGCGTGTAGAGATCGACGTCCTGCGTCCCCGCTCCGTTGGTGAAGTCGACCTGCCCCCCGCCGGGAGCGGTGAAGAGGTTGGCGGTCACGGACGGCGTCCATGTGCTTCCCCCGCAGCCGTAGCTGAAGCTCACGGTCACCGCGCCGTCGTCGATGTCCTCCCAGCGGTCGTTGCCGAGAGTCAGGGGGTAGCTCGCGCTGGCGATGACCGTGGGCAGCGCGCTGCTGTTTCGGAAGATCCCTGTGTCGCTGCCGGTCTCCGTCAAGAGCAGCGTCTCGGCGTCGCCGCCCGGGCGCGTGCTGGTGAGGGTGACGGTGATCGTCTCCACCGTGGTGGGGCTCGTGTTGAGCGCGGGCCCCGTCACGGTCACGAAGAGCTCGTCGCTCGTGGAGGGATCGGCGGTGATGTCGTAATCCGTCGTTACGCGCCCGTCGGAGCGGGTGAACTCGACCAGCGCCCCGCAGGGGCCGAGCACCGGGACCTCATCCGTCACCGTGTAGTGGCTGGCGTTGGTGTAGGAGACGAAGAGGGTTCGCCCGTCCGCGGTCGTGATGGCTCCGTCGTCGTCTGCGCCCGGGACAGTGGTCAGCGGCAGCCGCTCGCCGACGGTGACGCAGAAGGAGATCACGTCGCCGTTGTCGGGGCTGTCCTCGCGGACGGTGAAGCCGACCTGGTTCTCACTTCCGACGACCGCAGTAAAGGGTGTGTCCTCTTCGGCGTAGCTCGCGAGCGCGGTCCAGCTGGCACCCCCATCCGTGCTGTACTCGACACGCCACCGCCCGCCGCCGCCGCTCTCGTAGACCAGCCGCCAGCTCGCCGCGAAGGTCGTCGTGTAGCTTCGGAGGCCCGTGAGCCAGGCCTCCGTGTTCGGGGGGCTCGCGGAGTCGGTCGGGTTCGTCACCGAGCACAGGCCCCCTCGGTTGGTAAAGATGCCGGTCGCGGGGCCGGTCTCGCAGAGCTGGACCTGCTCGTCGTCGCCGGAGACCGGGTCGGTGACGGTGACGGTGATGCATTCGACCACGGCCGAGTCCTGATTGGCCAGGAAGTCGACCACCGTGATGTAGGCCTCGCCGTCCACCGAGTAGAAGGTGGCGTCGGTGAGGTCGTCGTTCGTGAACTCGATCGAGGGCAGCCCAGAGACCGTCACCACGTCGCCGAACTGGATCGGGTCGTTCGAGCTGACGAAGTTGAGGTCCATCATGTGGTCCTTCTGGAGCGGGTCCTGGTTGGAGGCACCCGTCGTGAAGACGAAGGACACGGGGCTGTCGGGGTAGAGGAGCTGGTTGCCGTCGTAGTCGTTGAAGGCGGTGAGGGGCACCTGGATCTCGATGTACCAGTCGCCGGAGCCGTCGCCCACCGGGTAGGTGCGGGTGTGGGAGAAACCGTCGCCCCCGCAGTTGGCGGAATCGACGCTCGCCCGGGCGGTGAACTCCTCGACCCGGGCGGCGTCGGCACTGGCGATCAGCTGGGTGTGGGCCGGATCGTAGAGGATCTGGACGCGGTCGGGATTGCCGTTGTTCGCGTAGGACCCTTCGAGGTCGATCCAGTAGTCCTTGTAGCCGTCGTCGTTCAGATCGAAGAGGACGTTCCAGTGAAAGGAGTCGAACCCCACCCCGGAGTTGTCTTGCGGGTCCCCGCCGATGCGCATGCGGAAGAAGATGTA
>CAXMOH010000348.1:0-2973 GCA_964194855.1 uncultured Hyphomicrobium sp. | reverse complement strand
GAAGAGGTTGGCCGTGACGAAGGCGGTCAGCAGCGGGTCCTGGGCCCGCGACAGAATGCGCCGGTAGCTGATGCCGGTCAGGGCGGAGACGAGGCCTGGAAGAAGCACGAGGGCGAGCAGAAGGCTCAGGCCTCCGTAGAGTAAGAAGAAGGCCTGGAGCCTCTCGAACTCCTCGAGGCGCAGCGTGCCCGCGGCGTGCCCGGCGATCGCGAACAGACCCAGCGGCGTCAGCTTGACCAGGAGGCTGCCGGCGCGTCCGAGCGTCTCGTTGACGATGCTCAACGGCCCGAGGACCTTCTCCCTGCCCGGGATTCCCAAACGCGCCACCCCCACGAGGATCGAGAAGACGACCACAGCCGGGACCACGTTGTTGGCGAGGGAGCGGAACGGATTCGAGGGGATGTAGAGCTCGAGCCAGTCGATCTGCGCGCTGGCGATGGCCGGGGTGGAGTAGAAGGATCCGCCCTTCTCCGCCGGCAGCGCGAGCGGGCTCAGGAAGACGAGCCCCAGCGTCAGCGCCCAGAGCAGGATGATCACCAGCCCACCCCGCGTGGCCAGGCGCCGGGCCTGCTCCGGCGTACCGCTCGCGATCCCGTGGATCAGCGAGCCGATCACGTACGGAAGGACCGTCACCTGGAGCAGCCGGACAAAGCCTTTCGCCGGCCACTCGAGGAAGGACACACCCTCCCCGAAGAAGAGCCCGACGCTCACGCCGGCCGCCAGCCCGATCAGTATCTGCTTCGAGAGGCTCATCGTTTTCAGGTGGCCTCCGGCTCTCGAGGGCCCGCCCGGCAGCGCTGGCCCAGGTTCCACGAAATCCCCTTGCGATCGAAGGACACAGCCTATCGTTCCCGGCGGCGAGCCGCCATCCGCTTTTTGTCACCCGCATCATCCCACACGGTCCGCGCCCGACACGGTCCGCGCCACCGCCAGCGATAGGCTTGGGCCGCTCGACTTCGTCGTTCTCTGCGTTGGGGATTGGTGAGGACGGGCCCACGGTCATGAGAGATGAGGATTCGGGGCGCTCGCGTGTCGGGTGCAGAGCTTGACAGGAACCTCGGGCTTCTCGATGATCCACCGTCCCTTGGAGAGCTACTCGTGAGCGCCATTCAGATCGTCGGCGGCATGGTCGCGGGCCTCGGCCTGTTCTTCATGGGCATGACGATCCTCACGTCGAACCTGCGGCAGCTGACGGGCCGGCGCTTTCGCCTGCTCCTGGAGCGCTGGACTCGCTACCCGCTCCTCTCGGCCGTGGGAGGCGCCCTGCTGGGCGCTACCATGCAGACCGGCAGCGCCATCACCTACATCCTCGTGGGGATGATCAGCGCGGGCATGCTCACGGTCCAGCGGTCGCTGCCCGTGCGCCTCGGTGCCTCCATGGGCACGGCGACGATGGTCTTCGTCGCCACCCTGGACATCCAGACGTTCATCCTCTTCCTCCTGGGCATCAGCGGCATCGCGATCACCCAGAGCCGGACGTCGCGGCCCCTGCTGTCGGTCCTGTTCGGCGGCGGGTTGCTGTTCTTCGGGCTCAAGATGGTGGGCTCCGGCGCCGGCACCCTGACCCAGCTTCCGTGGTTCTACGACGCCGTGGTCAGCGTCAACGGCGCCCCCCTCACGGCCTTCGGCCTGGGCATCGTGCTCAGCATCATGGTGCAGTCGCCACAGTCGGTGGCGATCCTGGCCATCGCCATGACCTCCAACGACGTGCTGAGCACCTGGACCACCATGGCCATCATCTACGGTTCCAACTTCGGCGGCGGGATCAGCACCTACTTCATGACCACGGCCTTCAAGGGGACGTCGCGCCAGATCATGATGTTTCAGATGGTCTTCAATCTCCTGACGGGGGTCGTGCTCCTCGGGCTCTACTTCGTCGAGCTCTGGACCGGCGCGCCGCTGGTGCACGCCCTGGTGACCAGCATAGGAAGCGACGTGTCGACTCAGATGGCGCTGGTTTACCTCGTCTTCAACGTGTTCGGGGCGCTCATGATGTTCACGTTCCGGGGCCCGATCCTGCGCGCGATCGAGGGGCGCTGGCCTCCTCTGCCGGAGGAGAACCTCGGGAAGCTGGAGTTCCTGCACGACCTGGCCATCGACACGCCCGATCTCGCCCTCGATCTGGCCGCCAAAGAGCAGCGGCGCTTCTTCGCCTTGCTCGCCGGCCACCTCGACGCCCTGCGCCTCCCCGAAGGCCAGGACCAGGAGCAGGGCGAGACGACGGCTCGAACGCTGGACCGCCTGCACGTGGCGATCAGCGAAGCCCTCTCGGATCTGGGCGACAAGCGCCTCGACGTTGACAGCTCCGAGCGGCTCATCGCCCTGGTGACACTGAACCGCCTCCTCGGCACGCTGCACAGCAGCCTCACGGACTTCTGCGTGTCGGTGCGTGCCGCGAGGGCCAGTGAGCGGCTGGGCGGGCTCGCCGGCCGGGCCCTCGAGGCGATGGACGCGCTGCTGCTCGTGGCGATCGACGGCTTCAATGGCGGCGACGAAGAAGACATGGCGCTCCTCCTGAAGGCGACCCAGGATCGCAGCGAGAAGATGCGCTCCATCCGCCGGAGGTTCATGAAGGGTGACGAGGCACTGACGGAGGAGGAGCGCCTGGATCTCGTCGGCCTGACGAGCGGCCTGGAACGGACGATCTGGGTGCTCCACGAGTTCGTCGGGGAGGTGACACGCCGAGCGGATCGGCGGTGAAAGTGACGACGGGCGAGCCCGGCAGCCCCCCCCCGGGGGGGCCGCACGGGGCCCTCAGGAGACGTGGAGACCACGATGGGCGACGTTCAGGCTACCGCCCTCGCGGTCTCCGCGACTATACTCCGCACCCGGTGAAGCACCAGGCCTTTGGCCCTTGACCCTGAACGACTGGAGGGAAGCATGAATGTCATTCGCGTGGACGGCCCCGGCGGTAGAACGCGCCTCCACGGCCACCCGAGGCGCTGGTTCGTGGCAGGAGTCGCACTGTGCGGT
>CAXMOH010000347.1:0-6384 GCA_964194855.1 uncultured Hyphomicrobium sp. | reverse complement strand
TCTATCCGCGACGGTCCGCCGGACATCATGCGGCCGCACGTCGCCGGGAATCAGCTGCTCCCGGACCTTCGCTCGCTTGGGCTCCTTGGCCGTCGTGCCATCCGGGCGCATGCCGCGAAGTACGTTCATCGTGTTCTTCGGAGCATCGCGGCCTCGCCTGTCGCCGTCGGCATCGCCTTGATAGTCAAGGGGTTCCGACGGTTGTCGCTACAGAGTGGAGCCGGATGAGACGGCCTGGAACGGCCCCAGCTCCTGGTCCTTGTACTGAAGCTGGTAGAGCGTCCAGTACATGCCCCGCTTGGCCAGGAGCTCCTGGTGGGTGCCGCGCTCGCGGACCCGGCCCTTGTGCATGACGAGGATCTGGTCGACCTTCTGCACCGTCGAGAGCCGGTGGGCGATGACGATGGCGGTGCGGCCCTCGAGCAGAACCTTGAGGGCGTCCTGGATGAGCTGCTCGGTCTCGGTGTCCACCGACGACGTGGCCTCGTCTAGGATCAGCACTCGTGGATCGTGGGCGAGCGCCCGAGCGAAGGAGAGCAGCTGCTTCTGGCCGACCGAGAGCGTGGCGCCCCGCTCGCGCACCTCGGTGTCGTACCCCTCGGGCAGCCTCTCGATGAACCGGTGGGCGTGCACCGCCTCTGCGGCGGCGCGGACGCGCTCGTCCGAGATGTCCGAGCCCAGGCGGATGTTGGAGGCGATGGTCCCGCTGGACAGGTGCACGTCCTGCAGCACGAGGGCGAGTGAGGACCTCAGGGCCTGGAGGTCGTAGTCGCGCACGTCGACGTCGTCCAGGGCCACCCGCCCCCTCTGCACGTCGTAGAACCGAAGCAGGAGGCTGATGATCGACGTCTTGCCGGCCCCGGTGGCGCCCACGAGGGCCACGCTCTGCCCGGGCTCCACGGAGAAGTCGATGTCCTTCAGGATCCAGTCCGTCTCGTCCTGGCTCGCCGGCTCGTCCGCCGGCGCGTCCCCCTTCTCGCCCCTTGCGGCCGCCGCGTACGAGAACCACACCCCTTCGAGACAGACCCGCCCAGCCTCGGCGCCGACCGCTCGAGCGCCCTTCGGGCTCACGATCTGGGGCTCCGTGTCCAGGAGCCCGAAGATCCGCTCCGAGGCCGCCATCGCCGACTGGAGGATGTTGAACTTCTCCGAGAGGTCCGAGATCGGTCGCCAGAACCGCTCGGAGTACTGGATGAAGGCCACCAGGACGCCCAGGGTCACCCCTCCGACCAGCACCTGACCGCCGCCATACAGGAGGATGAGGGCCACCGCCAGGACCGCCAGGAACTCGATGGCCGGGTAGAAGACCGCGTAGTAGAAGATCGCCGAGAGGTTGGCCTCGTAGTGCTTCTGATTGACCGCGGCAAAGGCCGCCTGGTTCCGCTCCTCTCTCCGGAACAGCTGCACCACACTCATCCCCGACAGGTTCTCCTGGAGGAAGGCGTTGATCCGGGCCACCCACCGTCTCGTCTCCCGGAAGGCCTGTCGGGCGCCCTTCCGGAACCAGTTTGTCACGACGAAAAAGAGCGGGATCACCCCGAAGGTGACGAGAGCCAGCCGCCAGTCCAGAGCCAGCATCACGCCCATGATCCCCAGCAGCGAGAAGAGGTCCCCGAAGACCGCGACGACGCCGGAGGTGAACAGCTCGTTGATCGCGTCCACGTCGGTGGTGACTCGAGTCATCAGTCGCCCCACCGGGTTGCGGTCGAAGTAGCCGACGTGGAGGCGCTGGAGGTGGGCGAAGACCTGGCGACGGACGTCCTGCATGATCCGCTGGCCCGTCATCTGCATGATGTAGGTCTGCCCAAAGCGCACGACCCAGGCCGCGGCGAGCGCGAGGAAGTAGAAGCCGGCCACCCGGGCCAGTCCCGCCGCGTCGCCCTGGGCGATGTGACGGTCGATCGCGACCTTGGTGAGCCACGGCCCGACGAGGTCGAGCCCGGCCATCATCACGATGAGCGCGAAGGCCGCCGCCGCCGCAGCGACGTAGGGCCGCAGGTAGCCGAGCAGCCGGCGGAACAGCTGCCAGTCGTAGGTCCCCGCTGCGATGGGATCGTCGTCGAGGGTGGGCGAGACGCTCACGCCGCGTCCTCTCCCTCGTCCATCTGCTTCTCGAGGAGCTGGCGCCGGTGGAGATCGGCGTAGAAGCCGCCGAGACCGACGAGCTCGTCGTGGGTGCCCCGCTCCACGATTCGGCCTTCGCGGAGCACGATGATCAGGTCGGCGCTCTTGACCGTCGAGACGCGGTGCGACACGAGGAAGGTCGTCCGCGTCCGCATGACCTCGCCGAGGCCCTGGAGGATCTTCTCCTCGGTCTGGGTGTCGACGGCGGAGAGCGTGTCGTCGAGGACGAGGATCCGGGGATCGACCGCCAGCGCTCGCGCCAGCGCCGCCCGTTGCTTCTGACCACCCGACAGCGTGATGCCGCGCTCGCCGACGTGAGTCTCGAAGCCCTTTGGGAACTCGCGCACGTCCCCCGCGAGCTGGGCCACCTCGGCGGCCCACTCGACTCGGCCGGCGTCGCCCTCTCGCAGGCCGAAAGCCACGTTGTCCCGCACGGAGTCGGAGAAGAGGAAGCTCTCCTGGGGCACGAAACCCACCGCGCCCCGAAGTGTTTCCAGGGGGATGCGGCGGACGTCTCTCCCATCCACCAGGAGCGTCCCGGTCGGCGCGTCCCACAGGCGGGGGATGAGGCTGACGAGCGTGCTCTTCCCCGAGCCCGTGGGTCCCACGATCGCCACCGTCGTCCCGGCCGGCACCTTCAGGTCGATGTCGTGCAGGACCTTCGTCTCGCCGTATCCGAAGGTGAGCGAGCGGAACTCCACCTCGCCTCGGATCTCCCCGACGCCCTGGGGGTCTTCGTCGCGGATCTCGACGGGCGCGTCGAAGATGGCGTTGATCCGCCCCATCGACGCCTCGCCGCGCTCGAAGAGGTTCACCACCCACCCCAGCGCGATCATCGGCCAGTGGAGCATCACCAGGTACGCCCCGAACGCCACGAACTCGCCCAGCGAGATCGTCTCCGCCACGACCATGCGGCCCCCGAGCCAGAGCACCGTCAAGGCCCCGAGACCCATGAAGAACTGGATCCCGGGGTAGAGGATCCCGGTGATCCGGACGAGCCCGCGGCTGCGCGACACGTACTCCTCGTTCGCGGCCGCGAAGCTCGCCTCTTCGTGGGCCTCCTGGGCGTAGGCGCGCACCACCCGCGCCCCGGAGAGATTCTCCTGGACGAGAGCGCTCATCTCGGCGAGCTGGGCCTGCACCTCTTCGAAGCGGTCGTGCACCTGCCGGCCGTAGTGGCGCACGAGAAAGGACACGAACGCCAGGGGAACCAGAGCCAGCGCCGTGAGACGAGGGCTGATGAGCAGCATCAGCGTGACGGTTCCGGCGAAGGTGGCCACGGTGTTGGCCGTGTACATGATGCCGGGCCCGAGCACCGCCCGCACCGCGGCCATGTCGTTCGAAGCCCGGCTCAGGACCTCGCCGATGCGATGCTCCTGATAGTAGCGGGGGCTCAGCAGCGTCAGGTGCTCGAAGACGTCGTTGCGGAGCTCGTACTCGAGCCGACGGCTCATCCCGATGAGGACGCGCCGCATCAGAAACCGGAAGACGCCCTCGAAGACGACCAGGCCCAGGAGCACAACGGCGTAGAGCCACAGCTTCTCCCGGGTCACCTCGATCATGAGATCGTCGATCACGTGCCGCAGGACCCAGGGGTTGGCCACCGAAGCCGCGGTGGTCAGCAGGAGGGAGGCGAGCCCGAAGAAGAGCGCGCCCCGATGGCGGCCCAGGTGCGGAAGGAGCCGCCTCAGGTGAGGCAGGACCATCAGGCCCGCTGTCTTTTCCTGGAGCGGCGTTCGGCCTTGCGAGCGCGGTCGAGGGCCTGGCTGGCGCGGAGCAGGAACGCCAGGTTCTCCTTCTCCCACGCGAGCACGTCATGGTGTCGTGGGAAGCGCGCCTCGGCCTCGCGGAAGGCGCGGGTGTGGTACACGGTGCGTCCGGCCCGGTCGGGCACGCCGCCCATGTGGTGGTGCAGCATCTCGTGGTGCACGACGCTCTCGAGGAAGTAGCGCGGCACCTCCGCCCGATCGAGCACCGGGTGGATGCGGATGAGGGCCAGAACGGGATCGTAGCTGCCGAAGGTCAAACCGCCCCGCCGTGCCCGTCCCACGCCCCGTCCCCAGGTGATCGGGACCTCGAGGCTGTCGCCGAAGAAGACGTGGTTGATGTCGCCGTAGATCGCCGTGAGGTCGTAGGCCTGCCCCGCGGTCACCAGCGGCGGCATGGTGCGGGGCGAGCGACGGACCCGATGGAGGTTGGCGTTCATGAAACGCCGGACCTCGCCTCCGGCCGCGCGTCCGCTCCGTCGCAGGTTCTTTGCCAGCGCCTTCACCACGGCACCAGGTGCGTGGAGGAACATCTGGTGCAACCGCAACTGCACGACACCGGCCTCTCGGCGGAACGACAAGAGCACCGAACGGTTGTCCGTGAGCACGAGTCGCAGGGGTTTTCCTGCCGCGTGCGCGAGCGCGGCTTCGAGCGATGGCGCATCCCACCGCGGGGCGTCGTCGAAGGCGATCTCGAGCTGCCGTGCGGCTCCCATTGGAACGTGGTGAGGATGGCGCAGCCCCGGCCGGTCGTCAAGCGGCGGGCTGTCCGATTCTCAGCCGAAAGAGCGCACGGACATTTGACATTGGACGGCGCTTCGAGTTGGACGTGCGCACACGCGTTTTCGGTGACGTCGAGGGCTACGACTTGGAGCCGCGCGGGACGTAGTACTGCGTCCCTTTGCCCATGCTTCGGATCTGGCGAAGCAGATCGTCGAGATCCTCGTTGCTCTTTTCGAAATCGACGTCGGCGGTGTTGACCACGAGGAGAGGCGTCGCGCTGTAGTGGAAAAAGTAGTGGTTGTACGCGCGATTGACCTCGGTCATGTACTCCTCCGAGAGGCCGGTCTCCTCCGACCGCCCCCGGGTCTTCACCCTCTTCATCAGGAGCTCGGTGGGAGCCTGGAGATAGACCACCAGGTCGGGCTTCGGTGCGCTCTCGGCGAGGAGCGAGAAGAGCTTCTCGTAGATCAGGAGCTCGGAGTCGTCGAGGTTGAGGTACGCGAAGAGCCGGCTCTTCTCGAACACGTAGTCGCACAGCGTCGCCTGGGCGAAAAGCTCCCGTTGGACGAGATCCTGCTGCTGCCGATAGCGCATGAGGAGGAAGAAGAGCTCGAGCTGAAACGGCGCTCCGTCGGCCCCCTCGTAGAACGCCCGGAGGAAGGGGTTGGTGGCCCAGTCCTCGAGGACCGTGTTGGCGTCCAGCTGCTCCGCCAGGCGCTGGACCACTGTCGTCTTGCCGGCGCCGACGGCCCCTTCGACGGCGACGTAGTGAAAGGCCATCAGGCCCGGGCCTCCACGGGTGCGAAGGGGCGCACCGCCGAAGTGTCGGTGCAACGCTCCCGCAGCTCGGCCACGCTCAGGCCGAGGATCGGGTGGCGCAGCGTCGGGGCGATCTCGAAGAGAGGCTCGAGGACGAACCGTCGCTCGTGCAGCCGCGGGTGCGGGATCACGAGCCCCGGCTCTTCACGCAGCTCGTCGCCGAAGAAGAGGATGTCGACGTCGATCAACCGCGGTCCGTTCCTTTCCGCGCGCACTCGACCCATCGCGCGCTCGACGTGGAGGCACACGCTCAGGAGCTCTTCCGGCAGAAGCTCCGTCCCCCCGGCCACGACGGCGTTCAGGTACCAGCCCTGCGGCACCCCGCCCACGGGCTCGGTCTGCCAGGTGGAGCTCCGCGTCGTCGTCCGGAACCCTCGGCTCTCGAGCTGCCGCACGGCTTCGTCGAGCGCGGCGTGCCGATCGCCGAGGTTCGAGCCCAGGCCGAGGAAGACATCCGGGTCCATTGCCCACTCATTATCCACGCACCGCCCGCGCCGGGCGAGGGGGGGTATTATCCCGAGATAAGGGGACACAATACTTATCTCTCGTCATCGGAGCTGAGATAAGTATTGTGTCCCCTTATCTCCCCTCCGAAGCGAGAAGCACGAAGCTCCAGGCAAGGGGAGGCCATGATGCCGATCGAGACCGTCTGCCAGATCTTCTACCGCGCCGTGGACGAGTTCCGAAAGGCCGAGCACCTCAAGCACCACACCGCCGAGGGGTGGAAGGCCACGAGCTCCGACGAGCTGCGCTCGGCGGTGGAGGAGGTCTCCATGGGCCTGCGGGTCCTCGGGATCGACAAAGGCGATCGTGTGGGAATCCTCTCCGAGAACAGGCCGGAGTGGGCGATCGCCGACCTCGGGACCCTGTGCGCCGGAGCCGCGGACGCGCCCATCTACGCCACGCTGACCCCGCAGCAGGTGGCCCACGTGTTGAAGGACTCCGGAGCGAA
>CAXMOH010000346.1:0-10088 GCA_964194855.1 uncultured Hyphomicrobium sp. | reverse complement strand
TCGGGAGGTGAGCGGTGGTCTCGACGGTGGCGTGGGAGGATGGCACGGTCGTGATGATCGATCAGCGACGCCTTCCGAATGAGGAGGTGTTCGTCCGCTGCCGGGACCACGCCGAGGTCGCGACGGCGATCAAGGACATGGCCATCCGGGGCGCACCCGCCATCGGCGTCGCCGCCGCCCTGGGTCTGGCCCTGGGCGCGCGGAACACCTCCAGCGAGGCCGCTGCGCTGCGCACCGAGTGGGACGACATGTGCAGCCTCCTGGCGGCGACCCGGCCCACCGCCGTCAACCTCTTCTGGGCCATCGAGCGAATGCGACTCCGCTTCGACTCCCTGGCCGCAACCGGAGGGGAGGTCCTGCGAGCGGGGCTCCTGAACGAGGCGCTGGCGATCCAGTCCGAGGACGTGGCGGCGTGCAAGCGCATGGGGGACCTGGGAGCAGAGCTTCTGCCCTCCGCAGCGCGGGTCCTCACCCACTGCAACGCCGGCGCGCTGGCCACCGCCGGCTACGGCACGGCCCTCGGCGTCGTGCGCAGCGCGGCCCGGAACGGCCGGCTGGAGCACGTCTTCGCCGACGAGACGCGTCCCTATCTCCAGGGGGCGCGCCTCACCGCCTGGGAGCTGCACCAGGATGGAATCCCCGTCACGGTGATCACCGACAACATGTCCGGCCACCTGATGGCCCGCGGCGAGGTGAACTCGGTGGTGGTGGGCTCCGACCGCATCGCGGCGAACGGCGACGTCGCCAACAAGATCGGCACCTACACGGTGGCGGTGCTCGCGAAGGAGCACGGTCTCCCCTTTTATGTGGCGGCACCGGTCTCGACCTTCGATCTCGCCACCCCCACCGGGGCGGAGATCCCCATCGAAGAGCGTTCGGCGGAAGAGGTGTCACATTTCGCGGGCCGGCAGGTGACCCCACGAGGAGTGCCCGTCCGCCACCCGGCCTTCGACATCACGCCGCACGCTCTCGTGACCGCCATCATCTGCGAGCGAGGCGTGGCGCGTCCTCCCTACACCGAGAGCCTGCGGGCGCTCGTCGACGCGAAGCCGACGTCATGACCAAAAGGCGCATGGAACGCCACACGAGCCCGGCCGTGTTCCTTCTGGCCGCTGCCCTCGGTGTGGCCGCCACGGGACCGGCCTCGGCGAGCCCTCCCGTGCGGCTCATCGACCTGGCCTCGGAGGGCCACCGCCGTGTGGTCGTCGATCGCGAGGCGGGCCAGTACCTGGGCCATCCCACCACGGTCCTCCTCGAAGACGGCCGGACGATGCTGGTCGTCTACCCGAGGGGGCACGGCCGGGGCGCCATCGTGATGAAGCGGAGCGACGACGGAGGCCTCACCTGGAGCAAGAGGCTGCCGGTTCCGAAGAACTGGGAGACCAGCAGGGAGGTCCCCACCCTCCACCGGGTCGTCGACGGGCAGGGAGTGAAGCGGCTCATCGTGTGGTCGGGGCTCTACCCCGCCCGGCTCGCGGTGAGCGAGGACGACGGCCGGGCCTGGACGCCCCTCGAGCCGGCAGGCGCGTGGGGCGGGATCGTGGTGATGGGGAGCCTCTTCGACCTGAAGACCGGAGACGGCCACTACGCAGCGGTGTTTCACGACGACGGGCGCTACTTCGCCCCAAAAGAGCATCGCCAGGAGCCGATCGTGTTCACGCTCTACAAGACCCTCTCGAGCGACGGCGGCTTGACCTGGTCCTTTCCCGAGAGCCTGCTCGCCAGAAGCGACGTGCACCTGTGCGAGCCGGGGGTCATTCGCTCGCCCGACGGCCGACAGCTGGCCATGCTCCTGCGGGAGAACGCCCGCCGGAAGAACTCACACATCATGTTCTCGAACGACGAAGGGCGAACGTGGAGCGAGCCACGGGAGATGCCGGACACTCTCAACGGCGACCGGCACACGGGCAGGTACGGTCCCGACGGGCGACTGTTCATCTCGTTCCGCAGCCTGTCGCCGAAGGGGAAGACCGCCCCCTTCGAAGGCGACTGGGTGGGCTGGATCGGCACCTATGACGACCTGGTGGAGGGCCGGGAGGGCCAGTACCACCTGCGGCTCATGGACAACCACGTGAAGGCAGACTGTGCCTACCCCGGGGTCGAGGTGCTGCCCGACGGCACCTTCGTCACGACGACCTACGGGCACTGGACACCGGACGAGGCCCCGTACATCGTGTCGGTTCGCTTCACGCTGGCGGAGCTCGACGTGTGGGACTGATCCTCGGGATCGAGACCTCGTGCGACGAGACGGCGGCGTCCGTGGTCGAGGACGGACGCCGCATCGCCTCGAACGTCGTGTCGAGCCAGATCGAGATCCACGCGCCCTACGGCGGCGTCGTCCCCGAGCTGGCCTCGCGTCACCACATCGAGAACATCTGCCCGGTCATCGAGGCAGCCATGACCGAAGGCGACGTGGAGTTCGCCCGTCTCGAAGCGGTGGCCGTGACCCAGGGCCCGGGCCTCGTGGGCTCGCTTCTGGTGGGGGTGCAGGCGGCCAAGGCGGTCGCTTTCGCCCACGGGCTGCCGCTGGTGCCGGTGCACCACGTGGCAGGTCACGTCGCTGCTGCGTTTCTTGCCCATGGAGAGGTTCCCCTGCCGGCGCTCGCTCTCGTCGTCTCCGGCGGGCACACCAGCCTCTACCTCGTCCCTGAGCCCGGGACGCACCGTCGTCTGGCGCGAACCCGGGACGACGCAGCGGGCGAAGCCTTCGACAAGGTGGCCAAGCTCCTGGGCCTGGGCTACCCCGGTGGCCCGATCATCGATCGACTCTCCGAGGGGGCCGACGATCGGGCCGTCACGTTCCCCATCGCACGGATCAAGGACGGCAGCTCCGACTTCTCCTTCAGCGGCATCAAGACCGCCGTGCTTCTCCACGTCCGCAGGGAGGAGATCGCCCCGGTCGACGACCCGGCGAACGCTCCCGGAGAGGTTCGCGATCTCGTCGCTTCCTTCCAGCGCGGCGTCGTGACGGCCCTGGTGCGCGGCCTCGAGAGAGCCGCCAGGGACCAGAGGCCCGCGAGCCTCATCGTCACCGGCGGGGTGGCGGCGAACTCGAGGCTGCGGAGAGAGGCGGCGGCCGCCGCTGACCGCCTGGGGCTGCCGCTGTTCGTTCCGCCGCTGGCGCTCACCACCGACAACGCCGCAATGATCGCCGCAGCAGGCCACGTGAACCTGCACCGCGGCATCCGCGCACGCTGGGACCTGAACGCCGAGCCGAACATGGTCTTGTAGTCGCCAGCGACACTGGCGTGTCTTGACAAGTGCGCGAGCCCTGATCTACCGTGAAAAAACGTCAAGTGTGGCGGGGAGGCGGATCGGATGAGCGCCAAAAGGGTTGCCCTCTCGAACTTCTACCGTGAGGAATTCCTCCGGCACATCGAGCACCTCCAGGCCAGCGGCATCCTGGATGACGACGAGGGCGGCCGCGAGGCGGTGAGCCGGGCCCGACAGGCGTTCCTCACACGGCTCGATGACGTGTGCGATCTCGCCAGCTTCCCCGCCGTGGCAAAGACGCTGCTTCAGAGCTTCGACACTCTCTCCCAGCTGAGCCGACTCGACCCGAAGAGCCGGCAGCAGAATTGAGCCGGCGCCGGGGCCGCTCGGGGCTGCGCCGCGCGGCGCGGGCCATCCTCAAGGAAGCCCTGGCGGCTGCCGATCCCGCGAGCCTCGTCGAGGCCCGTCTGCGGGTCCGCCCGCGCTCGATCGAAGCGGCCGGGATCCGGTTCGGCGTGGGGCCCGGTCGCATTGCCCTGGTCGCCGCCGGCAAGGCGGCGGTGCCCATGGCCCGGGCCGCCGAGCGGGCTCTCGGAGACCGCCTGTCCGAAGGAGTCGCCGTCACGAACGCGACGAGCGAGGCTCTCGAGCGCGTGCGCATCCTGACGGCGAGCCATCCCGTTCCGGACGCCCGGGGCCTGACGGCGGCGCTGGAGGTCGAGGAGCTGGCCCGGGGGTTGGGCCGGGAGGACGTCCTCCTGGTCCTGCTGTCCGGCGGGGCCTCGGCGCTGCTTCCCGCGCCGGCGGAAGGCCTCACACTCGACGACAAGCAGCGGACGACGGAGGTGCTCTTGCGCGGTGGTGCGGCCATCCAGGAGGTGAACGCCGTTCGCAAGCACCTCTCCAGGCTCAAGGGCGGCGGTCTCGCCAGGGCCGCCGCACCCGGGCGGGTCGTCACCCTGGTGCTTTCGGACGTCGTCGGCGACGATCTGTCGTCGATCGCATCGGGTCCGACGGTGCCGGACCCGACCACCTTCGACGACGCGCTCGACGTCCTCGAGCGCCATGGACTGCTGGACCGGGTCCCCCGGGCAGTGCGGGACCGGCTTCGGGCGGGATCCCGCGGCGAGGTGCAGGAGACGCCGAAGCCGGGCGACCGCATCTTCCGGCGCACCGCCACCCAGGTGGTGGGCAGCAACGCCCTGAGCATCGCGGCGGCGGCCAGGGAGGCCCGCCGCCAGGGTCTGCGGCCCGTGGTGCTGACGACCTCCCTCGAGGGAGAGGCCCGCGAGGCAGCGCGGGTGCTGGTGGCGATCCTTCGCGAGAGCGTGGAGACCGGCCGCCCCGCCCCTGCGCCCGTGTGCCTCCTTGCCGGGGGCGAAACGACAGTGACAGTGCAGGGAGCCGGCCAGGGTGGGCGCAATCAGGAGATGGCCGTGGCCGCGGCTGAGAAGCTGTCGGGCTTCCCGGCTCCGGCGGTGGTGGCGGCCATGGGAACCGACGGGATCGACGGCGCGAGCGACGCCGCTGGCGGGGTGGTGGACGACCTGACGACCGCTCGGGCCGCGGCGCTGGGGCTGGCGCCTCCTGCGCCGTTCCTGGCTTCGAACGACACCCGCAACTTCCTCGGCCCCCTGGGAGATCTGATCCTCACCGGGCCCACGGGCACCAACGTCTGCGACGTCACGGTGCTGCTGGCTGGCCGCCTCCCGGGCCGGAGGCTATAATGCCCCGCAGCGACTGTCACACTTCAAGGGGGGCTCTGTCTTGAGCCAGGACCCCGTCGACGATTCCGACGGGCAGAAAAGCGACGAAGACGGAGCCGCCACGGAGACGCCGGGGCGGGGTGTCGAGGCCGTGCTCCAGCAGCCCGACGACGTGGGCGAAGCGGGGCTCCTCGAACGGCGGGCGCGCCTTGCCGAGGACCGGCTGGCCGAGGTTCTCGCCGCCTACCGCCAGATCAAGACCGAGAACGAGGGGTTTCGCGAGCGGGTCACACGCGACGTCGAGCGGCGCTTCGACGAGCGACACGAGAGGCTGCTCCTCCGCTTCATCGACATCCTCGACAACCTCGACCGGGCCCTGGAGTCCGCCGAGCAGACCTCCGCCGGGAATCCCCTGATCGAGGGGCTGATCCTCGTCCGGACCCAGCTTCTCCAGACCCTCCAGAAGGAGGGGTTGGAGCGGATCCCCGTCCTCGGGCTCTCCTTCAACCCGGCCTTCAGCGAGGCAGTGGGAACTCAGCCGGTGAGCGAGCCGGAGCACGACCACGTGGTCGTCAAGGAGCTTCTCCGGGGCTATCGGCTGAACGGCCGAGTCGCCCGTGCGTCTCACGTCTTCGTCGGACAGTACGACGAGGACGCCTCCACCTCCGACCAGCCCGCGGCCTCAGCAGCGGCCGCCGAAGACCCGGGCGACCTCATCGGGGCGGACGAGGGCGACTCGAACGACGACGACCCCCGCAAGACCTAGCTTCTTACGATCCGCCGTCTCCAGTCTTCGAGAAGATCCCGCAGAGTCTGCTCGAGGGGGATGCGCGGGGCCCAGCCGGTGTCGGCCTGGAGCTTCGAGGGATCGCCGACGAGGACGGGGACGTCCGAGGGCCGGAGCCTCTTCGGGTCCACCTTCACCTCCACGCGCACGCTGGAGAAGGCGAGCAGCATGTCGAGCATCTCCTGGATGCGCCGGCCACGCCCGGAGCAGACGTTGTAGACCTCTCCCCCTCGCCCCCCTTCGAGAAGAGCCCAGTAGGAGCGCACCACGTCTCGGACGTCGGTGTAGTCGCGCACCGCCTCGAGGTTCCCCACGCTCAGGACCGGAGGACGGAGCCCGGCCTCGATCTCGGCGATCTGTCGGGCGAACGAGCTCTCGGCGAAGGTCTCGCCTCGCCCGGGCCCGGTGTGGGGGAAGGTGCGGCTGAGCACGACCTTCATCCCCCCCGCCGGCCCGTAGAGCCGAGCCATCTGGGCCTGGGCCACCTTGCTCACCGCGTACGGAGAGCTGGGCCTGAGCGGCGCCGTCTCCCGGAGAGGAATCTCCGAGGGGTCGACCATGCCGTACTCCTCGGCGCTGCCCACCACCAGAACGTCCGGACGCAGGCCGCGGCGCCGGACCGCGTCGAGGAGGTTCACCAGGCCCAGCACGTTGATGCGCAGCGTGGCCCCCGGTTCGATCCAGGAGCGGTGGACGCTGGACTGGCCCGCCAGGTGGACGATCCTGTCCGGGCCCACCTCGTCTATGACCCTCTCCGCCGCCGCCGGATCATTGAGATCGGCCTCGACACTCGTGATGTCGCTGGTGGCGCCCCGGGCGATGCTCGTCTGGGGTCGCGCCGTCCCGAAGACGGCGGCGTCGGGCCGCTCGCCCCTCAGGAACTCGACCAGATGGGCGGCCACGAACCCGCCTGCGCCGGTGACCAGGACCCTCATCAGCGCCCCGAGAAGCCCTGCCCACCGCTCAGGGCGTCACCACCGAGGAAGCTGCCCATCGAGCCGATGTTGGCCAGCTCGATGTTGAACCGCCACTGGGCCTCGTCGCGACCGTTGTAGTTGTAGCGGTTGTGCTCGACGACGAGGGCACAGCACTGCACCTGATAGCGAAGCCGTGCGGCGAGATTCCAAAGGATCTTTCTCTTGAGGTCGTAGCTGGCCGCGCCGTCCACGAACAACCGGTCGCGGAAGATCTCGAAGCCGGCGGCCCCGCGCAGGGACTCGGACCCGACGATGCGTTCCTCGGGATCCTCCGACAGCCGCACCGACCGGGCCCAGCCCCCGTTGACGTTGAACCGGGCCGCCCTCCAGTTGCCGAACGTGCTGGTCCGCCGGATCTGCTTGAAGTTGACATCGTACTCGACCTGGAAGTTGATGGAGAAGTTGCCGGAGGGCTTGAAGTTCAGCCGAGACAGGAGGGGCGAGAGATGCTCGGGCTTCAGCCCCGGACCGAAGGCGGAGGAGGAGTAGTTGGGGTCGAAGTTGCTCTGACCATCCGCGATCTGCACGTAGTAGGTCTGCATCAGTCGCCAGGTGAGAAACTCGTAGGGCACGCTCTTGCCGGCGCTCCCGGGGGGGCGCCGCTTCGAGAAGAAACGCTGGACAAGTGCGAAGCGGATCTGGTTGGTGCCCAGGTAGTAGTCCAGGCCGTCGAACTTGGGGATCGAGTTGAACTCGTCCACCCGCGTGCGGTACGTCCAGGTGAGCTCGGGCCCGATCGTGTGCTTGAAGCGGTCCGAGTAGCCGAAGCCCGGGGTCAGGAAGACCCGGGAAAAGATGGGCCCGCGCATCCCCACCGTGGCCTCCCAGAACTTCCGGTTGAGGGGGTCCCCGAAGAGGCCGCTCTCGTCGTCCTCGTTGATGGTGTTGGTCACCCCGTATCGTGTGAAGCGGTAGCCCATCTGGGGGTTGAGCTCGAGAAAGCTCAGGCGAAGGGGACGGGAGACGGCCGGCGCAAAGTCCAACCGGCCCCAGTTGTCGGCCTTCTCCTTGGTGCCCCACTCCAGGCGCTCGGCAGCCGCATTGAGTCCGAACACGATCCCGCCCCATCCGACCTGCCGGGGGAAGCGGCGCAGGACGAGGCTGGGGAGGTGACCGTTGACGCGGTTTCTGTCTTCTCCGAAGAAGGTCGTCTTCCGGTCTGCTCGAAGGCTGAGGGTGGCCAGCCGAAGGTCCTTGTCGAGGCTTCCCGTCCAGCGCTGGGTCCGGCGGGTGATCCGATTGAAGCTCTCCTGGAAGCGCGAGTTGAAGAGGAGGTTGCTGAACTGCCGAACCTTGACTTTCGCCTTCACGTCGCCCGGCAGCTGCTGGACCGCGTTCCACTGTACGTCCCAGTCCAGCTCCTTCGAGTCGTTGACCCGGATCACGTACGTGCGGAAAAAGCCCCGCGAGGGCCTTCGACCCAGGAACCGCAGCTCGTGGCCGAAGCCCGTGCCGATCTTCGAGTAGTGGTCGGTGTAGAAGGTCTGATCCCAGCTGCGTCCCATCGCCCAGAAGAAGCCCGTGCCCGTGTTGAAGCCGCGGGTCGACGAGTAGCCGAAGTGGGGAAAGAGGACGCCGGTCGTGCGCCCGCTGCTGTCGATCGGGTAGTACACGTAGGGAAGATAGAAGACGGGAAGTGATTTCACCTTGAAGAGCGCGTTCTTCAAGATGATCTTGTCGTCGACGTGGATGCGCGCGCTGGACGCGGTGAAAGACCAGCGCGGGTTCGGCTGGGCGCAGGAGCTGAAGTGGCCACCCTCGACGCGATACAAGCCCTCCTTGACCCGCTCGACCTTGCGTCCCTCGACGAACACGCCGGGCTCGACGTAGCCGATCGCGTTCTCGAGAAAGCCATGGCCCGACTCGTCCATCTCGAGACGGTCTCCGGCGAGGCGCTCTTCCCCACGGAGAAAGACCACGTTCCCCTCGGCGATGATTCGATGGGATTTCGAGCCGTCGGGCTGCTCCGTCTCGAAGATGTCGGCCCGGTCGGCCTGGATGCGGATCTCGCCCATCCGCAGGTCGACGAAGCCCCGGGCCTCGAACTGACCCTTCTTCACCTGCTCGTACGACTCCGCCCGAATGCGCAGCTCCCCGGGCGGGGGCGCTTCGGGCTCGACCGCCAGGGGGGCCTCCACTCCCGCGCCGGGCGGGCGGTCGCCGCGACCACGAGGCTCCTCCTGGGCCAGGGCCACGGCCCCGGACATGGCGACGAGGCCGGCGGCGATCAGGAGGCGAGCGAGCGACGACACGGACCCTCCGCGAGGGAGGCCTATACGACGGCCGCCATGCCCATCACGTGGAACCCGCCATCCACGTGGATCACCTCCCCGGTGATCCCCCGTGAGAGAGGGGAAAGGAGGAAGAGGGCCGCGTCGCCCACCTCGCTCTGCTCCGTGTTCTTGCGGAGAGGGGCGTAGGTGCGGTGGTACTCGAGCATCTTCGACAGACCACGCACCCCCGAGGCAGCGAGCGTCTTGATCGGACCCGCCGACAGGGCGTTCACGCGGATTCCTCGCGGTCCGAGGTCCGCAGCCAGGTAGCGGACGGACATCTCGAGGGCGGCCTTGGCAACACCCATCACGTTGTAGTGAGGCACGACCCGCTCGCCTCCGAGATAGCTGAGGGTCACCATGCTGCCCTCGCGGCCCTCCATGAGCGGGGCGGTCTCTCGTGCCAACGCCGTAAAAGAGTAGGAGGAGATGTCCTGGGCGACCCGGTAGCCCTCTCTCGACGTGCCCAGGAACTCGCCGTCGAGCTCCTCCCGCAGCGCGAAGGCCACGGCGTGCACGACGAAGTCGAGCCCGCCGAACTTCTTGCCGACGTTCTCGGCGACGGCCTTGAGATCCTCGTCGCGAGAGACGTCGCAAGGCAAGATCAGGGGATCCGTGAGCTCCTCGCCCAGCTTGCGCACGTTCCTCTCGAGCCTCTCGCCCTGGTACGTGAGCGCCAGCCGGGCGCCCTCGCGATGAGCGGCCTGGGCGATGCCCCAGGCGATGGAGCGCTTGTTGGCGACGCCGAGAACGAGCCCGTGCTTGCCCTCCAGCAGCATTCTGTCTCCTCCGGAACCGAGGCACTATATCACCATGATAAGGTCCGCCCTTCGACGTGGCATAGTCGTCGTATCACCGAAGTCGAGTGTACGAGGAGCCGGGAAGGGGAAAGGCAACCAGACGTCATCGATGCATCTGACGGGCGCAAGACAGAACGGAGTACTCCGGGAACGTCGCCCAAGGGTGCGTTCCCGGAGTGATAGGACGAGGAGGCTCGAGTCGGGATGAGCGGGTGGCCGATCGCCTTCGCCGATGTTCTCGAGGCACGAGAGAGGCTCCGTCCGCACCTGGAGCCCACGCCGCTGCGCTCGTACCCCGTTCTCGACCGGGCGACCGGCGTCCGAGTCCTGGT
>CAXMOH010000345.1:0-4721 GCA_964194855.1 uncultured Hyphomicrobium sp. | reverse complement strand
CCAGCTGGGCCAGCGCGCGTTCCCGTCGAGCTCGCTCGTCAGGTTGACGGAGGGGCCCCCCGGCACCTGGGTGACCCAGATGTCCCACTCTCCCTCCTCGTTCGACTCGTAGGCGAGCTGGCTGCCGTCCGGCCGCCAGCTGGGGTAGTCCTCTTCGGCCGCGCCGGTCGTCACCTGCTGAGGGTTTGCCAGTCGGGGTACGGGGGGCACATCAGAAGCGCCGAGAAGCAAGTACAGGCCGATCGCCAACGCCAAAGCGAGAGTGGCGCCCACCCCGATCCAGGGGCGAAAGCGACGTGATCCTCTCGAAGCGGCCGCGGCCACTGCCACCGACTCCCCGGAGGATGTGTCCCTCTTGAGACGCTTCAGATCCGCACGGAGCTCCGAAGCGCTCTGGAAACGGAGATCCGCGTCTTTCTCCAGGCACTTGCCAATGGCCCTGTCCAGCTCGTGCGGCAGCTCGGGGTTCAGGCGGAGGGGAGAGGGCGGCGCCTTGTGGAGGATCGCGTCGAACACCGCCCCCGAGGTCTCGCCTGTGAAGGGCAGCGTCCGCGTCGCCATCTCGTAGAGCACGACGCCGAGAGAGAAGAGGTCGCTCCGCGCATCCAGAGCTTTACCCAACACCTGCTCCGGGGACATGTAGCTCACCGTCCCGACCGCGGTCCCCGGGCTCGTCAACGGTTCCTCGGCCGCTTCGGTCGGGGCCTCGCTCTCCCCCTCCCCCGGCTTCCCGCCCAGCTTCGCCAGGCCAAAATCCAGCACCTTCGCGTCCCCCCGCTCGGTGACGAAGATGTTGGCGGGCTTGACGTCGCGGTGCACGATCCCCCGGCCGTGGGCGGCCTCGAGGGCGTCGGCGATCTGGATGCTCAGCTCGAGGAGCTCCTCGGTCGCCACCGGCTTCGACGCGATGCGCTTCTTCAGCGTCTGTCCCTCGAGGCACTCCATCACGAGGAAGGGCTGCCCCTCGTGCTCCCCGATGTCGTAGATGGTGCAGATGTGGGGGTGATTCAGAGCAGAAGCCGCCTGGGCCTCGCGCTCGAAGCGCTCACGGGCGGTCGAGTGACCGAAGAACTTCTCGGGCAGGAACTTCAGCGCCACCGGGCGGTGGAGCCGGGTGTCCTCGGCCTTGTAGACGACCCCCATCCCCCCACCGCCGAGCTTCTCGGTGACGCGATAGTGCGAGACGGTCTGGCCGATCATGGCCTGCCTCCGTGGCCGCTGGGATACGGGCGCTCAGGTCAGGGTGACCGGAGGGATTGTAACGCCCCCGGGAACGAGGGGAGTGTTCGGCGAAGCGGTTCTCCGCCGTTGGTCGCGCCAACGTTTCAGCAGCCCAACTCCGTCCGGACGGAGTTGGAGGTGTCGATGACTAGTAAGGATTCCTTGTTTCCTGGTATCCTTGTCCGATGATCGCCAAAAAGACCTCGAAGAATCAGATCACGCTTCCCAAGAGGATCGTCGAGCTCTTCCCGGAGTGCGACTACTTCGCAGTCAGCGCCGAGGACGGTCGGATCGTGCTCCGTCCGGTGGACGAGGACGCCCTGGGGAAGGTCCAGCGCAAGCTCGAGGAGCTTGGGATTCGCGAGAGGGACGTCGACGAAGCAATCGAGTGGGCCCGTGAGCGGGCCCGGTGAGGGTCGTTCTCGACACCGGGGTCGTCGTTTCGGCCCTGCTGTTCCCCAGCGGCCGCCTGTCCTGGCTCCATGAGAGCTGGCTGGGGGGCACCATCAACCCGATCGTCTCTCGCATCACGGTCGACGAGCTGATCCGGGTGCTTGCCTATCCAAAGTTCGCGCTGACCCGCGACGAGATCGACTCGGTCCTTGCGGCGTACCTCCCCTTCACTGATTCGGTGACGAAGCGCAGGAAGAGCGCCGCAGCGCTTCCCGTCTGTGATGATCCCGCTGACCAGGAGTTCCTGCGCCTGGCCCTCGATGGTCATGCCAAGGCGCTGGTGACCGGCGACGACGATCTTCTCCGCATGCGCGGCCAGACGCCCTTCGACATCGTGACCCCAGCCGAGCTCAAGGAACGGCTGCGGTAGCCGGAGGGTCTCGTTCTCAGCCGCCACGCGCGAGTCACCGGCGGGACGCAGTAGGATCAGCGCATGGCGGTCGCCCTACCCCTCGTCGTCCTCATCACAGCGACCGTAGGGCTGGGCCTGCTCGTCGAGCCCTTCATCTCCTGGTACTACCACTGGGCCTGGTGGGCCTACATCTTCGCTGTCGACGGGCTCAACCGGCGTCTCGGCGGCCGCTCCCTGCTGCGTGACGAGCCGCGCCGCTTCCTCTACCTGGCCGCGGTGTCCGTCGTTCTCTGGACGTTCTTCGAAGCGCTGAACCTCCGTCTCGGCAACTGGTACTACGTCATGGACCCCCCGTTGCAGCTCGTGCGCTGGACGGGCGGCGTCGTGGCCTTCGCCACCGTCCTCCCGGCGCTCTTCGAGACAGAGGCCCTGCTGCGCAACCTCGGGGTCCTGCGCACCGTGCGCGTGCCGCCCCTCCGCTGGAACCGGGCGAGAACGCGTGTCAGCCTGGCCCTGGGCCTCGCCTGCTTTGCACTGCCGCTCTTCTGGCCGATGGTCTTCTTCCCGCTGACGTGGGGCAGCTTCATCTTCCTCCTCGAGCCCTGGAACCGCCGCCACGCTTCAGCCAGCCGGCTGCGGGAGCTCGAGCACGGGGAGGCGGCCCCGGCCCTCCGCTGGCTTCTCGCGGGCCTGGTGTGCGGAGCCCTGTGGGAGACCTGGAACTTCTGGGCCCGCGTCAAGTGGATCTATACGGTGCCGGGCTTCGAGTCGCTGAAGGTCTTCGAGATGCCCCTTGCCGGCTTCCTCGGCTTCCCGCCCTTTGCCCTCGAATGCGTCGCCATCGTGGCCTTTCTAGACGCCCTGGGCTCGCGGCTGAAAGACCGCTCGCCGCGCGTCCGGCGGGGTGTCCTCGCCGCGGCGACCGGGCTCGCCGTTGCCGGAACGCTCGTCGTCTTCGCCGCGGCGGACGAGACGACCGTGGACTCCCACTATGTTCCCGTCGAGCACCTCCGCGTCCTTCCGGCGGCGGACAGGCGCGCGCTCGCCGAGGCAGGCCTCGAGAGCCCGGAACGGCTGGTCCGAGCGCTGAGTGACGAGGCGACACTTGCCGAATGGTCGACACGCACCGGGGTATCCGTAGCCGCCTTGCGGAGGCATCGCGGCCGCGTGAGCCTGGTCCTCCATCGGGGCCTGGGAGACGACTGGGCTCGGACGCTCGAGAGCCTCGGCATCGAAACGCGCGAGGACCTGGTCGGCTGGCGGCCCGACACGCTGGCAGCGGCGCTCCGAGCGTCCGCCCCGCGAGCCCCCCACCGCTTCCTGGAACGGCGCGCCCGGGTCTGGCTCGAAAGGCTCCCGGTGCGCGAATGACTCGACCGGCACTGGCCGAGGCTTGCGTCTCGGCAACCGAGCTTCGTTTGTTCGAGAACTCGCCGGAAGCGAGCGTGTGCGCGATCAGTCCGGCAGGCCGAGCAGCCCGGGGATCGAGATGTCCGCGTCGAGCGCGGGCCAGTGGATGGCGTAGCCCTCGGCGTAGAGCTCGAAGTTCTGCCGCTCCGCTTCGGAGGCGTCGCGCAGCCAGGGGAACCACTCGAGCGGCACAGTGAGGGTGCGGCCGTCTTTGAGTTGGACGGTGAGTCCATCGGGCGCGAATTCGACCGCCTGGGCCCGAGGTTCAGCGCTGATGGCTGAAGTACTCATTCCACCTCCCGACGAAGAAGACTTGGTGCTCAAAGGTCAACTCCCGGATGCGCCTGAGCTCGGCGCGACCGAAGCCACGTGAGAAGGCGAGTTCCACGGGCTGCAGCCAAAGCTTGGCAACGCTGTTCCCCTTGCGCACGTGGACGTGGGCCGGCTCCTGCCGCTCGTCGCTGAAGAAATAGAACCGAAACCCTTCGACCCGGAGCAGCGTGGGCATACCGTGTGTTTAGCTCTGCCCCATGCACCACGAGGTCCTCTTTCTCCGATAATTATAGCCCTCTCGTGGAAGTGTGCTCGGGCCATCCGTGCGTGCCGCTACAGACGCAGCCCCCCGGCCGACGTGCGGTCGGGATGCGTTTGGACCGGTTGCTTCCGCCGTTTGTCGGGGTCGGCGGTAGGATGCGGACCATGAGTGGGGAGCGGGAGTCACGAGCCTGCCCGGCCATCGTCGGCTGAGGTGCTCGCCCGTCCGGTGCCATGTGCCGCTATCATTCCCCGGACCCGTACTCTCCTGGCAGGCAGGCGCCGCCTGGAGCGATGCCGGGTCCAGGTGAGGTCAGGTGAGCGAAGCATCCAATCGAGCAGACGAAGGGGCCGGCCGATCTTTCCAACGCGTGCTGGTCGCGAACCGCAGCGAGATCGCCATCCGGGTGTTCCGGGCGTGTACCGAGCTGGGTATCCGCACCATCGGCGTCTGCAGCAAGGAGGATCGCTTCGCGCTGCACCGCTACAAGGCCGACGAGACCTATCCACTGGACGAGTCGCTCGGCCCGATCAAGGCCTATCTCGACATCCCGGGGATCATCGCGATCGCGCGCCGCACCGAAGCCGACGCGATCCATCCGGGTTACGGCTTCCTCGCCGAGAACGCCGACTTCGCCCGGGCGTGTGCCGAGGCGGGCGTCGTCTTCATCGGCCCCACGCCGGAGGCCCTCGAGCTGACCGCGGACAAGACGGCGGCCCGGAAGGTCGCCCAGTCCCTGGGCATCCCCGT
>CAXMOH010000344.1:0-4650 GCA_964194855.1 uncultured Hyphomicrobium sp. | reverse complement strand
GTGGGGGATGTCGTTGAGCCTGCGGTAGGTCTTGGCCCGGGGGTTCATCCAGGACTCGAAGACGGCGTTTCGCGAGCCGACGAGCTGTGCACGCGCGTCCTGCGGGAAGGGCTTGCCAGCCTCCTTCACGACGGCCTTCTTGAAGCGGGAAACCACCTCGTCGAGAGCCGCCGCATCGAGGTCCACGTCGGCGACGACTCTTGCCTTCTTCTTGACGGCCGTGAGCTCGTGCTCGAACACGTCCTTGTCGATGCCCATGACCACGTTGCCGTACATCTGGATGAAGCGGCGGTAGCTGTCCCTGGCGAAGCGGCCGTTGCCGGTCTTCCTCCCGAGGCCCACGACCGACTTGGCGTTCAGACCCAGGTTGAGGATCGTGTCCATCATCCCCGGCATGGAGAACTTGGAGCCGCTCCGGACCGACACGAGGAGCGGATCGTTCGCATCGCCCAGCTTCTTGCCCTGGAGCTCCTCGAGCCGCGCCAGTGCCTCGTCCATCTGCTGATCCACCGCCGCGGGCAGCCCGGTCGTCTCGTAGAAGGAGTTGCAGGCCTGGGTCGTGATGGTGAACCCGGGCGGCACGGGCACGCCCGCGTTGGTCATCTCGGCGAGTCCGGAGCCCTTCCCGCCGAGTGTGTCCTTCATGTCCCTGTGACCGTCGGCCTTGCCGCCACCGAAGAAGTAAACGTATTGAGTCACGAGCTACCTCCGAGCTTTTGTATATCTGCGATGCGATAGAAAAGGGAAAGAGTGTCCCTGAGAAGTGCGAGGCGGTTCCCCCGGATGCGCTCGTCCTCCGCCATGACGAGAACGTCGTCGAAGAAGCGATCCACCGGACCTCGAAGCCCCGCCAGACCGCGCAGGCGGGCCTCGTCGTCGTTGTCCGAGCCGGCCGCCGATGCCACCGCCTGGTGAAGAGCCCGTTCCGCGTCTCCCTCGAAGAGCGAGGGATCGACCGCTGGAGCCGGCTGCTGCTGCGAAAGAATGTTCCTGGCCCGCTTGAAGGCCGCCGCCAAGGCGTCGAAGTCCTCCCGCGACTCCGCACGCACGCGGTTGAGGGCGGCCAGCCGCTCGAAGGCCCCCAGCGGATCCCCGACGGCACGAGTGCCGACCGCCGCATCGGTGTCGTCAGCCTGCAGCACGGCCCGCGCCTCCTCGGGCGGAAACCCCCGGGCCTCCGCCACGTACTGCAGTCGTTCCAGCAGGAACCGCAGCAGAGCGGACAGGACCTCTTCGGGCGGCCGCTTCAGGCCCTCACCGTAGCCCTCCACCGCGGCTTCGGACAACCCCGCGAGGTCCGGCCGTGGCTCTGCCGGCCCGGCGCGCCAGAAGTCCAGCGCGAGACGGATGGCGCCGTGGGCGGCACGACGCAGCCCGTAGGGGTCCCGGCTTCCGGTGGGGGTCTCACCGAGACCGAAGTAGCCCGCCAGAGTGTCGAGCTTGTCGGCGAGAGCCACCGCGGCGAAGATGCGCGACTCGGCGTCGCGCCCGAGGAACGCCGCGGCAGGCACGCTGTCCTTCTCCAGGGCCACCGGGTGGTAGTGCCACCGCACGGCGCTGGCGACCTCGGGCGGGGCCTCCTCCCCTTCGAGGTGGATCCCACCCATCACGCCCTGCAACTCGGGAAACTCGCCCACCGTGAGCGTCGTGAGATCGACCTTCGCCATGCGGGCCGCGGTCTCGGCCAGGGCCGTGGACGGCGAATCGAGAAGCCCCAGCTCCCCCATGGCCCGGACGAGCCGCACCATCCGCTCCGCCTTCTCCAGGTAGCTGCCCAACCCTCGATGGAACGTGACTCCCGCCAGGTCGGCGACCCGGTCCGCCAGGGGGCGCTTCCTGTCCTCCGCCAGGAAGAACGCACCGTCGCGCAGGCGCGCGACGACCACCCGCTCCATGCCCCGCACGATCTCTGCGGCCTCTTGTCCGTCGCCGTTCACCACGGCGGCAAAACGTGCGACGCGCGCACCGCCGTCCCGCAGCGGGATGTATTTCTGATGATGGATGAGCACGGTCTCGAGCACCTCGAGGGGCAGGGACCGGAACTCCTCGGGCACGTCCCCCGAGACGACGGTCGGGTACTCCACCAGATCCCGCCACTCCCGAACGAGGCCGTGGTCGTCGACGTCGACGCCCCGGGCGGCGTCGCGCAGGCCGGAGTCCACGCGCTTCTGACGCTCCTCCGGATCGACGATCACGAATCGCTCGCGCAGCCCGTCCTGCAGGCCGGTGAAGGACGTGACCGTGAGCTCCCGTCCGGCATGCTCTCTGGGCAGGAACCGGTGGCCTCGGGTGCGAGAGCCACTCTCGACGATGACGTCTCCCTTCTTTCCAGCGGCGAGGCCGTGAATCACGAAGGGCACGACCTGCCCGTCGAGGAGAACCACCATCCAGCGTATGGGCCGCCCGAACGGGAAAGCTCCCCTGCCGTCGTCGAGCCAGGCGTCCCAGCTCATCCGCTTGGGGAAGGCGAGCCCGCGCAGCGTCGAAGCGAGGACGCCGGGGAGAACGTCCACGGCCGGGGCGCCCCCGGTCTTCCGAACGAAGAGGAGGTGGGTCTCTTCGGGCTTCTTCGGGTTCTTCGGGGCCTCCTGGAGGGAATCGGCGTCCAGTCCGCTCTTGCGGGCAAAGCCCTGGGCGGCGCCAGTCCACTTGCCCGAGGCGTCCCTGGCCACCTTGAGCGAGGGCCCCCACACCTGCTCCTCGCGCTCCGGCTGACGAGCCGGCACGTCGGCCCGGAGGATGAGCCGGCGTGGGGTCCAGGTCGTCTCGACGCCGCTGGCTTCGAGGTGGCTCTTTCTCGCTCCCTCGGCAAAGCGCGAGCCCAGTTGGCCGGCGAGGCCGGGGAGCCACGGAGCGGGCATCTCCTCGACGCCGATCTCGAGAAGGAGCTCAGCCACGGGGGCCCTCGGTTGCCACGGCGGCGGTGTCCGCTCCGGCGGCAGTCTCGGCGCCCTCGCCTTCGACATGGGCCCGGGCGATCGCGCACGCCAGCTTGCGGATGCTGAGGATCATCCCCGCCCGCTCGGTCACCGAGATGGCGCCGCGGGCGTCGAGGACGTTGAAGGCGTGAGAGCTCTTCAGGCACCAGTCGTAGGCCGCCAGGCAGGTCCGGCCGCCGGGGGTCTCGAGCACCCGCCAGGACTCCTGAAGGGCGCTCCTGAACATCTCCTGGTGGAGCTCGGTGTCGGCCAGCTCGAACGAGTATCGGGAGAGCTGATACTCCTCCTCTTTCCGCACGTCTCCGTAGAGCGTGTCCGCCGACCAGCGGAGCTCGTAGACGTCGTCGACGTCCTGCAGATACATGGCGATGCGCTCGAGGCCGTAGGTGATCTCGCCGGAGATGGGAGCGAGGTCGAGCCCGCCCGCCTGCTGGAAGTAGGTGAACTGGGTGATCTCCTGGCCGTCGAGGAGGACCTGCCAGCCGATGCCCCACGCCCCGAGGGTGGGCGACTCCCAGTTGTCCTCCTCGAAGCGCACGTCGTGGGCCGCGGGGTCGATCCCGAGCGCCGTGAGGCTGGCCAGGTACATGTCCTGGATGTCGGCCGGCGGCGGCTTGAGGATCACCTGGAACTGCTGGTGCTTGTACAGGCGGTTCGGGTTCTCGCCGTAGCGGCCGTCGGCGGGACGACGGGACGGCTGAACGTATGCCACGCGCCAGGGCCGGGGACCGAGCACGCGAAAGAACGTCTCGGGGTGCATCGTCCCGGCGCCGACCTCACCGTCCCACGGCTGATGGATCAGGCAGCCGCGCTCGGACCAGAAGCCCTGGAGGGCAAGGATGATCTCCTGAAACGTCAACGGGCGGCCTCCCGGGTCGCCTCGCGAATGACCCGGGGCGAGCGGAGGTCGCGTTCGAGGTGGCGGGTCACGAGCTCGTTTTGAAAGGACTCGAGGGTCCGGACGTGGGGCGTCGCTGGCGCGCGCAAGGTGGCGGGAGGATTGGAGAAGATCTCACCCAGGAGCGAGCGGACCTTCTCCGGAAGGATCGGTCCCGACGCTGGACCGCAGTCACCGCAGACGAAGCCCTGGGCGGGCCGGTGATAGTCGAGGCGGCCCGCCCGCAGGGCGCCCCCGCACGACGCACAACGGTCCAACGGCGGATACAGGCCGTGCAATCGCAACAGCCAGGCCTCGAGATAGCGTCCCACCAGGTCGGGATTGGCGCCGTCCTCGACGGCACGGAGCACCGCCAGGGCCAGGCGGTACACGCGCTCCTCGGCCTCACCCTCCGGCGAGAAGGCGTCGAGAAGCTCGGCACAGACGGAGAGAAAAAGCGCCGCTTCGAGACCGCGCTCGCCCACCCGGAACGCCGAGTGGAGAAGCTCGGCCTGGCCGAGACGAAGAAGCTCCGCCCCCTGGCGTCCGTGCAGCGTCACACTCACCTCGGAGAGGGGTTCCAGAGCGGACTGGTAGCGTGGCCGGCCGCCTCGCGCACCGCGGGCCACGGCGCGAACCTTGCCCCGCTCCCGCGTGAGTAGAACGACCACCTTGCTCGTTTCGCCCAGCTTGTAGGCCCGAAGAACCAGGGCCTCTGTCGTGAGTAGCGCCATCAGGGCGACGTTGTCTCTCCCCAAAGCCCTGTAAGTTAGCACAGGGCCTCGGGCATTTGTTGATGCATGGGGAGGGTGCGTGCTAACTTGCCATAATGCG
>CAXMOH010000343.1:0-6597 GCA_964194855.1 uncultured Hyphomicrobium sp. | reverse complement strand
CCTGGGAGGGCCGGACCCTGGTGGGCACCGACTACGAGCCCGCGGACGCGACCCCCGGCGACCCCCAGGCGTTTCTCGGGGAGGCGGCCCGGGCCTTCCCCTGGGCCGCGCTGGCGGGGTCGCGTGTGGCCCTCGTCCACGAGGGACTCGTTCCCGGCCGCGGCGGAGCGTCGGGGTTGGCGTCGACGCCGCGGCTGCTCGACCACGAGGCGGAGGACGATCTCCCAGGCCTCGTGAGCCTGCAGGGCGTCAAGTACACCACGGCCCGGGCCGGGGCCGAGCGAGCCGTCGATCTCGTGCTTCGCCGGCTCGGCCGACCCGCCCTGGAGTGCCGCACCGCCGTCACCCCGCTGCCGCGAGCCCGTCCTCTCGAGGGAAGCCTCGAGTCCCGGGCCCGAGAGGCCATGGGCCAGGAGATGGCGCTCACCCTGGCTGATGCCGTGCTGCGACGCCTCGATCTCGGGACGGGTGGGCGGCCCCCCCGGGGGGACGTCGACGTGGTCTGCGGGGCCATGGCGAGCCAGCTCGGGTGGGATGGGGAGCGTCAGCAGCAGGAGCGGGGCGCGCTGGACGGCACCTACCCCCGGCCCTGAAGGCGTGGCGCCTCTCCCTCGCCATCGGAGCGAAGGGGGGGCCGGGCGGCCTGCTAGAATGGGCCTCACGATCGGCTGCCGGGCTGCCCCGGAAAGCCGCCGTTGGCCCACGATGACGCCGCCTTCCGACAAACCCGCCGTGTCGCACACCAAAGCCGCCCCGGCCGGACTGCCGGATCGTGTGCTTCAGACGCTGATGTCACTGGTCGAAGACCTCACCGTGGCGCGGGAGGAGGATGAGCTGCTGCGCTCGACCCTCGAGCACGTGGTCGACGGTCTCGACCTCGCAGGCGGGCTGACCCTTCTTTTCGGCTCCGAGGATCGGCTGGAGGGCTCGGCCGAGCACCATTTCCAGCCGGGGATCGCTTCCGCCGAGGAGCTCGCGGCCGCGGCTCTGGCCGGAGGAGATCCCCTGGTGCGGGAGCTGCCCGGGGGCGGGTGGCTCGCCGCGACACTGCTCAGGGCCCGGCAGAATGACCTGGGCGTGCTCGTCCTCCACGAGACCCGGACCAGCCGCTCACCCCTCGACGAGGAGCTGCTCGAGGCACTCGGCAAGCAGATCGGCTACGGGCTGGAGAACGTGCGCCTCTATGCCGAGCTGCGCGCCTCCTCGGGGCGGGTCGAGACACTGCATCGAATCACCGCCGCCGTGACCTCCGGAACGGACCTGCGTGCCATCGTCCCGGCGTTCGCCACCGAGCTGGCCACCCTGGTGCCTTTCGAGCGCCTGGCCTGCGGCTTCGTCAACGACACCGGTGACTACATCGAGATGGTGAGCAATCCCGAGGAGACCTCCTGGGGCCTGGGAGACGTCCTTCCGGTGGTGGGGAGCGGGCCCGGCTTCGTCGCCTTGAACAACCGAGCCGTCCTCCAGCGGGATCTCGTGCACGAGCACCGCTACCTCGAGGACATGCGGCTCCTGGAGGAGGGCCTGAGGACGTACGTTCTCCTGCCGTTGAGCTCCCGGGGACAGGCCATCGGCGTCCTGGCCCTCGGTTCCGCCGAGAGCGGGGCCTTCGACGAGGGGACCCTGGCGCGGCTGCAACCCCTTGCCGACGCGGTGGCGCTCGCCTTCGAGAACGTGCGTCTTTTTCAGAAGACGCGCCAGCTGTCGATCTCCGACGAGATCACGCCGCTGCACAATTTCCGCTACTTCCACCAGGCGCTCGACCGCGAGCTCAAGCTCGTCGACCGGTACGGCTCGACGCTCTCGCTGGTTTTCATGGATCTCGACCGCTTCAAGCCCATCAACGACCAGTATGGTCACCTCCGGGGCAGCCGGACCCTGCGCGAGGTGGGGTTCCTCATCCGAGCGGCGGTGCGCGAGACTGACATTCCCGCCCGCTACGGGGGGGACGAGTTCGTGATCGTGCTGCCGCAGACCGAGGGGGAGCCGGCTCAGGTGCTGGCCGACAAGCTGCGCAGCCTCATCGAGGAGCACACGTTTCTTCAGGAGGAAGGGATCAACGCCCGTCTCGGTGTCTCCCTCGGTGTGGCCACGTACCCGGAGGAGGCCAGGACCAAGGAGGCGCTGATCCGACTCGCCGACAAACGGATGTACGAGGACAAGGCCTCGCGCAAGAAGGGCCGATGAAGCGCCTCCTCCTGCTGAGCAACTCGACGAACAACGACAGCGGCTATCTCGACCATGCCATCGGAGCGATCCGTGATGTGTTGGGCAGGGTGCGGCGGCTGCTCTTCGTCCCCTTCGCTCTCGAGGACTGCACAGGCTACACGGAAAAGGTGCGGGATCGTCTGGCCGCCGAGGACATCGAGGTCGAGGGCCTCGTCGACCACTCCGACTGTCGCGCCCTGGTGGAGGCCGCAGAGGCCATCTTCCTGGGCGGGGGCAACACCTTTCGACTGCTCTATCGGCTGCAGACCAACGACGTGCTCGACAAGATCCGCGACCGCGCGAGCGACGGGATGCCGTACCTGGGCGCGAGCGCAGGCACGAACATGGCCTGCCCGACGATCCGCACGACCAACGACATGCCCATCGTCGAGCCCCTGGGCTTCACTGCTCTGGGCCTGGTCCCCTTCCAGATCAACCCGCACTACCTGGATCCGGACCCGGACTCGGTTCACATGGGGGAGACCCGGGAGACGCGCATACGGGAGTACCTCGAGGAGAACGCCACCCCGGTGGCCGGGCTCCGGGAGGGGGGCTGGCTGCGTGTCGAGGGCGCCTCGGCCCGGGTCGGAGGCCCGCACCCGGTGCGCCTCTTCCGTCGTGGGCGCGAGCCCGTGGAGGTCGCTCCCGGCCTCGACCTGGCGGAGGCGATGTCGCGGTGACCGAGTCGGCGGGCACGCTGCTCTACCGGCGCAGGGGGGACCAGATGGAGGTGCTCATCGTCCACCCCTCCGGCCGCTACAACCGGGGAGCTCCGTGGAGCATCCCGAAGGGCAAGACCGAGCCCGGGGAGGGCGTGGAGACGGCGGCCCGTCGCGAGACGCAGGAGGAGACCGGGGTGTCCGCTGGCCCCCTGCACTCGATCGGGAGCGTGGATCTTGCTCGCAGCCGGAAGCGCATCCACGGTTTTGCTGGTCCTGCTCCCGAGGACGCGGCGCCGCACTGCGCGTCGTGGGAGGTGGACCGGGCCCGGTTCGTCACGCTGGAGCGCGCCCGTCTGCTGCTCCATCCCGCCCAGGCGCCGTTCGTGGACCGGATGCTGGCGACCCTTGATCAAGATCAGGATCAGGATCAGGCTCAGGACTGAGCAGCTCCCCCTCGATCCCCCCGCCGCGCCGCGGCAATCAGCATGTAGCCCGAGGCCGGGACCAACGCATCCAGACGGGTCACCGCCCAGATGAACGGGTAGAGGACGCTGAAGAGCCGAAACGAGCGAGAGTGACGGGCCATGTCCGGGCCGGTCACGACCATGCCCTTGGCGGAGGAGCGCTTCCCCAGCCGCTCCACGCCCCAGTTGATCAGGGTGTCGACGAGCTCCGAGAAGAAACGTGAGTAGGTCCGATGTTGCCCCATCTCGAAGCCGGGTCCGAGCAGCTCCCGGAGCCGTGCCTCCGAGTAGCCGGGGCGGAGATGGCCGTGCTTCTCGTCCGTCTGCCCCAGGGCGTGGCGCAGCCGCCTGAGCGCCGTGCACTTGAGGTGGGGTGTGTTCACGACGAGCCGCCCCCCCGGCTTCGTCACCCGAGCGAGCTCCGCAACGAAAGCACACTCGTCCGGCACGTGCTCCAGCATGTCCACCACCGCCACCCGGTCGAAGGTGGCGTCCGGGAACGGCAGGCGGTTGCCCTCGACGAGGTAAGCCTCCGTTCCCACCAGCGAGCGGATCGAGCGGACCGCTTCTTCGGTGAGGTCCCCCGACGACCACTTTCCGCCACGCTCGCGGAGCAGGAGGCTCACCACGCCGTTGTCGGAGCCGAGGTCGAGGCAACGCTTCCCTTCGGTGGCTCCCAGCAGCGCCGTCACCTCGGCGAGCTTGCGTTGCTTGAGGACGGAGCGCCGGAAGAGCGCCAGCGCCCACTCGCGTGAAGAGCCCGGCTCAGCCACGTCTCTCGAGCCTCAGGATGACCGGAGAGCCGAAGGCACGGCGCAACCCCAGGGCGCCGCCGGCGCCCTCGAGGACCCGGGCGAGCCCCGCGGACCGTGCCGCCCGATAGAGAGCCATTGGAAAAAGGAACTGGGCCCTGCGCCCGGTGGGCGAGAAGCCCGCCTCATCAAAAGCGTCCTCGATCGCGCCGTCCTTGAAGACCGTGAAGGGGCGAGTGTCCCCTTCAATCCCCTTCTTCAGGTCGAACAGCGACCCCGCCAGGGCGTTCACGCTGCGTGCCGTGGGGTAGTCGACGATGACGGCCACCCGAGCCAGGCGCCCGAGCTCGCCCACGAGATCCCGCCAGCGACGGACGTGGGGCAGCAATCGGTAGGACAGCGCCACGTCGAAGGAGCGATCGGGGAACGGCACCCGAAGCAGGTCACCCAGGGCGAAGCGGGCCCGTCCCGAGGCTGTCCAGTCCCGAACCCGCGCCTCGCATCTCGGATCGCTCCCCACCACGGTCACGTCGTAGCCCGCGTCGACCATCGTGCCGGTCACCTGCCCGTGGCCGCCGCCGATGTCCACGACGCTCGCGCCGGGCCACGGCCGCAGGAGCTCCAGGGTTGCCTTCGACTGAACGTCCAGGAAGTAGCTCCCGACCGCGCCGGCGAATCGTTTGGCGTAGGCGTCGGACGAGGTGACGATGTCCGCGTCTTCGCGCGCGGCGGTCACCGCCGCCTCAGGCCTGCTGGTCAGGCCCGTCTCCGCGGAGCACGTCCAGCAGCGCGTGAACCAGATCGTTGTCGGTGAGAATCCCCACGACCTGGTCGCCGGCCACCACCGGCAGCGCCCCGTACTTCGTGTTGTAGAGGGTGTCCACTGCCTCCACGAGGGGCGTCTCCGCGGTGACGGTGAGCGGATTCTGGATCATGATGCGGGAGATCTGTGTCTCCTCCATCACCTTGTTGAACTCCTCCACCGACCCCGTCAGCGTCGAGGGCTCCGCACGCTTGACGTCGCCTTCGGTGGCGAGCCCGACGAGCATTCCCCCGACCGTGACCGGGATCCGGCGCACCGCCTTGAGGCGCATGGTCTGGATGGCCTGCAGAAGGCTGTCCTCCGGGCTCAACGTCACGGGGTTGCTCGTCATGTAGTCGGAAACCAGCAGCGCTCGTCCATCCATACAGGAATGGTACACCCGGCACCCGGGAAGACCTGTAGCCGGGGTAACATGACCCGGGCCTGCGATCTGGCGGCGCAGAGTACGGAGGCGACTCTTCTTGGACTTCGAGCTGAGCGAGGAGCAGCAGCTGCTCCGGAGCACCGTCCGCGACTTCGCGGAGAAGGAGCTCGGGCCCCACTCGCGGGAGTGGGACGAGGCGCAGCAGTTCCCTCGCGAGGTGTTCGCTGCGCTGGCCGAGCTGGGGCTGATGGGCGTCTGCTGGCCCGCCGAATACGGCGGGGCCGAGCTTTCGACGCGGGACTGGGCGCTCGTCATGGAGGAGCTGGCCCGCGTCGATGCCGGCGTTGCGCTCTCCCTCGCCGCCCACCACAGCCTGGCGTCGGGTCACATCTTCCTGTCCGGCACCGAGGAGCAGAAAAAGCGCTTCCTGGTTCCCCTGGCGAAGGGAGAGAAGGTGGGTTGCTGGGGGCTCACCGAGCCCGGGTCCGGGTCCGATGCCGGCGGGATGCGCACGACCGCGGTGCGAGATGGGGACCACTGGGTACTGAGCGGATCGAAGAGCTTCATCACCAACGGCTCTGTCGCGGACACCGCCGTCCTCATGGCCGTCACCGACCGCGGGAAGGGCAGCAGGGGAATCTCCGCCTTCATTCTCGATCGCGACACTCCGGGCTTCCGGTCCGGAAAGAAGGAAGACAAGCTCGGCGTGCGCTCTTCGGACACATCCGAGCTCATCCTCGAGGACTGCCGGCTTCCCGCGGACCGTCTCCTCGGCGCCGAGGGCATGGGCTTCATCGACACACTGAAGATCCTCGACCGCGGTCGTATCGGCATCGCTGCTTTCTCCGTGGGCATCGCCCGTGCGAGCCTCGAGGCCTCCATTCGCTATGCACGGGAGCGCAACCAGTTCGGACACCCGATCGCGGACTTTCAGGGGATCCAGTTCAAGATCGCGGAGATGGCGACCCAGCTCGAAGCCGGAAGGCTCCTGACCTGGCAAGCGGCGGCCAGATCCGATGCTGGAAAAGCACACACCACCGAGTCATCGATGGCGAAGCTCTTCGCCGGGGAAGCCGCGGTGCAGATCGCGCTCGAGGCCATCCAAATCCACGGCGGGTACGGCTACCTCAAGGACTACCCCGTGGAGCGTCACCTCCGCGACGCCAAGCTCGGCACCATCGGCGAGGGCACCAGCGAGGTTCAGCGGATGGTCATTGCCCGGCAGCTCCTCGACCTCCGCGGGATCGTGCGCTAGGAGAGTGGGCGACTCCACCGTCATCGATGATCTTGCCCGCGGCGTGCGCGCGGGCGACGAGAGGTCACT
>CAXMOH010000342.1:0-4115 GCA_964194855.1 uncultured Hyphomicrobium sp. | reverse complement strand
GACGACAACACCCCCGTGGGGCTCTCCGGCACCCGGGCCGCTCTGCCGATCTGGGTGAATTTCATGAAGGGGGCTCTGAACGGGACCGAGAACGTGCCCTTCACGGCGCCCGGGGAGAACGTGATCTTCGTCGAGATCGATGCGGAGACGGGCCTCCTGGCGACCCCGCTGTGCTCGAAGACCCGCCGCGAGACGTTCATCGCGGGCACCGAACCCCGGGTCCGCTGCCAGGCACACACCGTCGAGTGGCGGCCGATCTCGGACCCCGAGGGAATCGCAGCGGCGCCTCTCACGAGCCTTCCCCTTCGTCGCCCTTGACCGTGCCCAGGGGGCGGTCTACCCTCTGAGGCTCGAGCAACGGGCGCTTAACTCAGCGGTAGAGTGCCACCTTCACACGGTGGAAGTCGCAGGTTCGAACCCTGCAGCGCCCACCAACGCCCTCCTCCACTCCCCGAACGACACGTGAGCCCCCCCGCAGCGCCCGGTTCCGTCCCGGATCACCAGGCCACGAAGCGCCCCTACCGGTACTACGACCTGGTGATGGCGGCCTTCGTCACCGTGCTCCTGTGCGCGAACGTGATCGGGGCGGCCAAGGTGGCCCAGATCGGCCGGTTCACTTTCGGAGCCGGGGTCCTCTTCTTCCCGATCAGCTACGTGTTCGGGGACGTCCTGACGGAGGTCTACGGCTACGCCCGTGCCCGGAAGGTCGTCTGGGCCGGTTTCGCCGCCCTGGCTTTCGCTTCGTTCATGAGCTGGGCCATCCTGGCCTTCCCCCCCGCAAGGGGCTGGCCCCACCAGGAGGCCTACGAGACGGTCTTCGGCGCCACCCCCCGGATCGTCCTCGCCTCGCTCATCGCCTACTTCTCCGGAGAATTCTGCAACTCGTACGTGCTCGCAAAGATGAAGCTCCTCACGAAGGGTCGACTGCTCTGGGCCCGGACGATTGGCTCCACCATCTTCGGCGAGGCGGTCGACTCGGCGATCTTCTACCCGATCGCCTTCCTCGGCGTGTGGGAGACCGACCTCGTCTGGCGCGTGATGCTGAGCAACTACGTGCTCAAAGTGCTCTGGGAGACGCTGATGACGCCGTTCACCTATCGCATCGTGAACTTCCTGAAGCGCGCAGAGAGCGAAGACTACTTCGACCGCGACACGAACTTCACACCGTTCTCCCTACGGACGTGACGACAACGCGCGTCAGTCCAGCTCGGTCGGAAGAGCCGGATCCCGGTGGTGCGCGAAGGCGATGGCGATCTGTCCGGGGGTCGTGCGGTCGGGATCGAGCTCGAGCTCGCGAATCGCGTCTTCGCTGAAGAAGCCCACGTCGTCGATCTCGTGGCTCGTCCCCGGCTCGCCTCCCTCCAGGTGGCACCCGATCAGGATCTTGTAGGTGTAGTCCAGCGAGGGCGGGTGCGCGTGGCGCGTCTTGTCCAGGATCGCCAGCGCCTTCTCCGCTCGCACGCGGTAGCCGCTCTCCTCGAGGGTCTCCCGCTCGGCTGCGGCGCCGGGCGTGTCTCCCACATCGGCCCAGCCCCCGGGAAACGTCCAGCCCCGAGTTCGACGCTCGCGCACGAGGAGTAGCTCGTCGCCGCGGAAGACCACCGCGCGCACGTCCACCTTGGGCGTGGGGTACCCCGTCCCGGAGGCGATGACGGGCCGCACCGCGTCGGGGTCTTCATCCAGTCCGGCGGCGGTCATCTCGACGGCAATCTCGCGCAGCTGCTCGTAGCGCTCCCGGTCGTAGGGATCCTGGGAGTAGGTGAGCCCGGTCTGGGCGATCGCCTGGACTCTCTGGGCCCAGCGGAGCCAGTCCGGCCGCCGATCCTCGTCGTCGCTCACCGGCCGGCGGCGCCGTCCCCGGCGGCCCGGCGCGCGCGCTCCAGCTCGTCGTCGATCACCCTGGCAAACACCTCGAAGGGTTGGGCCCCCACGAGCGGCCGGCCGTTGATGAAGAATGCGGGCGTCCCGGAGACGCCGAGGCGAGCGCCCTCCCGGGCGTCCTCCTCCACGAGCGAGGCGTAGCGGCCCGAGTCGAGACATTGGGTGAAGACCTCGGTGTCGAGGCCGAGCGCGCTGGCGTGCTCCTTCAGGTCCGCGGGTCGGAGCTTGCTCGAGTTGGCCCACAGCCGGTCATGCATCTCCCAGAAACGGTCCTGATCTCCGGCGCAGGACGCAGCCTCTCCCGCCTTCTGAGCCTGCTGGTGGAACGCCAGGGGAAAATGACGAAAGGCGAACCGCACTTCGTCTCCGTAGACGTCGCGGACACGCTTGAGCGCCGGACGGGCCCGGACGCAGTAGGGGCACTGGAAGTCGGAGAACTCGACGATGGTCACGGGGGCGTCGGCGCTCCCGCGCACCGGGCCGTCGCCCGTCCCGACATCGAGGCGAAACGGCTCGAGCCGCACCTCCACCGGATACTTGTCCCGGAGCTCCAGCGCGAAGGCGGCACGGCGCTCGCCCTGGCGCTGCCGTCCGAGTCCGGTCACGATCTGCTGGATGGCCTCCGCTTCGCCGACGCCATCGAAGCGGGCGCGGTTGGCCTCGTAAAACTGTTTCGCTTCGGCCGGACTGACTCGAGCCTTGTTGGTGATCTCCGTGCGTGTGAGCTCCGCCACGCTCACGCCCCGGGCTGCCGACTCCCGGTCGAGTAGCGCCTGTGCGATGAGCTCTTCGAGCCCCTTCCGCCGAAGCTGGTCCTCTCGTTGGCGCAGCTCCAGCACCTGTCCGTGGATCGTGGCCTCGAGAGCCTCGGAGGTGATCGGGATCCCGTCGACGATGGCCACCGGCTCGTCGGCAGCGGCGGCCCCGGGCACCAGCCCCACCGCCAGTGCGACCGCCGCTACGAGTGTCTGCCTCATGGGCCTTCCTCTCCGTCCCGCGGGGGCGGGGGCTCGCCAAAAGCGAGAGCGCCGAAGCTGACGACGCTCTCGGGGTCGATGTTCCACTGCTCATAGCGTAGCAGCGTCCCGTGGGGAGAGCCCGTCGCCCTCAGAAACGTGTAGAAAGCGGAAGCCCCGCACCATCGGAGATCGTCGGATTCCTCCTGCACCAACGCCCAGAATGCGTCGGCGTCGCCGGCCTCGACCGCTCCAATCCGTGCGCGGTCGCGGCGCTCGACGTCCTGGAGAGACCCCGGCCCGGTCTCCACTGCTTCCGCGTCCCCGTAGCGAAGACCGACGTGGGCCATGTCCACGCCCAGGACCCAGAAGAGACGATGTCTCTCCGAACGAGCGATGTCCGCCAGTGCACCGAGGAAGTGCTCCACCCCGGGGTCGTTCTCGGGCCGCCCGGGCCCCAGCGTCGACTCCACGAACGGACCGCACAGGACGGGGACGACGCGAACGGCCGGACCGAGCAGATGCTGCAGGAACAGGACCTGGAACTCGATGGCGTGCTCCACCGCGTGGCAGTAGTCCTCGACCAGGACCGCCTGCCCGCCCCGGGTGACGAGCCGATCCACCAGCGGCAGATCCACCGAGGTCTCTCCGAGCGGCGTGCGATACGGCTTGCGGGTGAGCCCGAACCGACCCGGGTCCCCGTAGTGCGAGGTCCCGAGGACGACGACCGTGCGCCCTGCAGCGTCTTCCGGAAGGGCGCGATACGCGGATCCGTACGAACGCCATCCGCCCTCGATGCTCACGTGGGGTGCCGCGACGGCATGGACCCGACCCGGGAGTGGGACGTCGTCCGGGCCGTGGTGACCAAGGCTCTCGTCCAGGAGGGCACGAAGGGCGTTCGCATCCTCGGGATAGGCCGTCCCCGCGTGGGACGCTTCGCGGAAGGGGGCTTCGGCGAAGGCCTGATGGCGGGCAGCTCGCCTTCGCTCCAGCTCGCCATCCTCCAGAAAACCGCTGCCGGCGAGAGACTCCACGAGACCGCGGGCGTACTCCCCCGCACCCGGCTCGCCCGTGGCTTGACGGAGTGCGGCCACCAGATCCCGCTCTTCGTGCCCTCCGTCGAAGAAACGAAGGAAGGGGACGAGGGGAGACGGCACGATGACCACGTCCTCCGCATAGCGGAAGGGGTCTCGGAGCAGGACCCCCGGCCGGTCCCTGACCGGAGAGGGCATCGCGTCGAGTCCCCGGCGCAGGGGCGGCAGTCGCTGGGACATGGAA
>CAXMOH010000341.1:0-5099 GCA_964194855.1 uncultured Hyphomicrobium sp. | reverse complement strand
GCGAGGCAGTGACCGGGAATTTCTTCCCCCTGCTCGGTGTGAACGCCCAGATCGGCAGGACGATTCTGCCGGAGGATGACGTGGCGCCGGGCGCTCACCCCGTTGCCATGCTCTCCCACCGGTTCTGGCAGAGTGCGTTCGGTGGGGACTCGGATATCGTCGGACGGCAGGTTCGGCTGAGCGGACGCCCCTACACCATCCTGGGTGTGGCTCCGGAGGACTACACCGGAAACTTCAGGGGCCTCGAACCCGCTGTCTACACGCCAATAATGATGATCAACGAGCTCCTGGCGGCCACGGAGGACCAGCTCGAGACGCGAGGGACTCACTCGTTGTTCGTCAAGGCGCGGCTCAGGCCTGAGGTTTCTCTTCCTCAGGTGCAGGTGGCGATGGATGTGGTCTCCACACGGCTGACCGAAGCGGACACCGAAGGCTGGGATCCCCGGGGAAAGTTCCTCTCGGTACCGACCGAGGGCGTCATCCTCTTCCCCCCGTTTGATCGCTTCGTTCGGGCCGGCGCCTGGCTGCTCATGGTGGTCGTCGGCCTGGTGCTGCTCATCGCGTGTCTGAACCTGGCGAGCTTCCTCCTCGCTCAAGCGCTGGATCGAAAAAAAGAGATCGCTCTGCGCCTCGCCCTGGGCGCCACGCGACGAGACCTGATCGGGCAACTCTTGAGCGAGACCATTCTGCTCGGTGTTCTGGCCGGGGCCGCGGGCGTGGCCCTCTCGGTCTGGCTGCTCAAGCTCCTCGTTGCCGCCGATCTGCCGCTTCCGATTCCCGTCACCCTGGACCTCAGTCCGGATCTCAGCGTGCTCGGATTCAGCCTTGCCATCTCTCTCGTCGCTGGCGTCTTCCTTGGTCTGGTTCCGGCCCTCCAGAGCACAAGCCCGAATCTGGCCTCCGTGCTCAAAGACGAGACAGCGGGTGGCGGGCAACCCGGGAAGCTCACATTGCGCAATTTGCTCGTGGTGGCCCAGGTGGCCCTTTCTCTCGTCCTCCTGGTCGGAGCCGGGCTGTTTCTGCGGAGCTTTGAAAGGGTGCAGGCGGTCGACCCCGGCTTCGGACGGGCGCCGTCCGCGCTCCTTACGGTGATGGTCCCTTCTACGCGCTACAGCGAAGAAGAAGGCAGACTGTTCGCCCGAGGTTTGCTGGATCGATTCCGACAGATCCCGGGGGTCGAAGCCGTGGGGCTGATCGACAATCTTCACCTGACCACGACGAGCACACAGACGATCGGTTTCAACGTCGACGGGGTCGAGCCACCTCCCGAGCGAGACGGCCACTCTGCTGATCGCGCTACCGTGGATGCGGGGTTTTTCGACGCCGCCGGGGTTCGGATCTTGAGGGGCCGCAACTTCAGCGAAGACGACCTTCCCGGCAAGCCGCGGGTCGCCATCATCAGCGAAGCCATGGCGCGAAAATTCTGGTCGTCCGCGGAACAGGCCCTCGGCAAGACGATCCGCCGAGGAAACGACGATCCGGACCTTCAGGTGGTCGGCGTCGCCAGCGACGCCAAAGTGCGCTCCTTGAGCGAAGCGCCGCGCTCTTTCGTCTATGTGCCCTATAGCCAGCACTACGCCGCGTTCCTGACCGTGGTCGCGAGAACGGCCCTGGACCCCGAACGGCTGGCCCTCGATCTGTTGGCGACCGGCCGCGAGGTCGATCCGGACCTCTGGGTCTGGGCGGCGAAGAGCATGGATGATCATCTGGGCATCATGCTCCTCCCGGCCCGCCTCTCGGCCTTGCTGCTGACCGTTTTCGCCGGGCTCGCACTGGTGTTGGCAAGTGTGGGGCTCTACGGCATCGTGAGCTATGCCGTTGCTCGGAGAACCCGGGAGGTCGGGATTCGAATGTCGCTCGGCGCCGACGGGCGCTCCGTGATCCTCATGCTGATGCGAGGCGGACTCAGGCTCGTGGCGATCGGTGGGGTGATTGGCCTGTCGCTGTCCTTCGGATTGAGTCGTTTGCTGAGCGGACTCCTTTTCGGAGTCGAGGCCTTCGATCCCTTGACCTTCTTCGCGGTCCCTGCCGTCCTCGTCGGTGCTGCCACACTCGCCGCCTACTTTCCGGCCCGTCGGGCCAGTCGAATCGATCCCGTCGTGGCTCTGCGGACCGAATAGGAGCTCCACTTGCGCGCCGAGTCGGCAACCCGAAGTAGCCTCGGAGGAGCCTCCCTCGCATGAATACCCTCCGCTTCGTTGAGACGCTTTGGCAGGACCTGCTCTTCGCCTTGCGCATGCTGGCCCGCCAGCCGGCATTTGCCCTCGTCGCGATCTTGACCCTCGCCTTGGGAATCGGTGCCAACGTGGCGATCTTCAGCGTGGTCGATGCGGTGCTGCTGGCCGATCTGCCGTATCACGAGCCGCACGGCCTCTATCGGATCTGGGGCGAGCACCGGTTCAGCCGCCAGCTGTTCCAGAAGCTCGAGGACCGGATCGATGGCGTGCGCGGCCCGTCGGCCTACAGCCCGACGGAGCTCACGCTCGTTGTGCCCTCAGGGGGTGCGGAGGAGCTTCATGGAGCAAGTGTGACGGCGCGCCACTTCTCTCTCCTGGGAACGCCCCCTGCCCTCGGGCGCGGGTTTGTCGAAGCCGATTCAGCACCGGGGGCCGAGCCGGTGGCGTTGCTGAGCCACGGTACCTGGCAAACGCGGTTCGGTGGAGCTGCCGACATCGTCGGCCGGAAGATCCCGCTCAGCGGAGCGGGAGCGGAGTCGCGCACCGTCGTTGGCGTGATGCCGCGAGGGCACGAGTGCATCGAGGGCACATGTGAGGTCTGGGTGCCCCTCGACCTCGATCCGAGTGACGAGCACGTCTACTCCGAGTACCACTTCCTCTGGCTGATCGGTCGCCTCGACCCGGGCACCACTCCCGGACAGGCCACGGCTGCGCTACAGACGGTGGCGAGCCGCCTTCGCGCCGACGAGGGCCTGAGCCTCTCGGAGGAGAGGATCAGGGCAGCGACGATCGCGCCGCTCCTCGACACGGTGGTCGGCCCGTATCGTACGCGACTGATGTTGCTCTTCGTCGCCGTCGGAATCGTGCTCCTGATCGCCTGCGCCAACGTGGCTCACCTGCTTCTGGCGCGCTGCGAGGCCCGCCGCCGCGAGATCGCCATGCGCTCCGCGCTCGGAGCAAGGCGCTCGCGACTCGTACGCCAGCTGCTGACGGAGGGTCTGCTTCTGGCGTTCATGGGGTCGATGGCCGGCGTTTTGGCCGCTCGGGGCATCCTGGGATCCCTCGTCGCGCAGCTCCCGTCCGACATGCCCCGTGTCGACGCCATCCACTTGGACGCCCGCGCCATTGGGTTCGCCCTCCTCGCTGCCGGCGTCTCGAGCATCCTGTTCAGCCTCGTGCCGGCTCTGCGTATGTCCGCGACGACGGGCGAGAACCTGCTGAACGCGCCCAGGGGCAGCAGCAGGACAGGCTGGAACAACTGGTTGATCGTTGCCGAAACGGCGGCGGCCGTGACTCTCGTGGCGGGCGCCGGGCTCATGATTCGAAGCATCCAGCTCATGCACCAGGTCGATCCCGGCTTCCGAGTGGACGGCGTGCTCACCCTCAGGGTCAGGGCCCCGCTGGCCCGCTACCCGGATGACGCCGAGCGCCGGGACTATTTCGGCAGAGTGGTGGAGCGCGTCGGCGAGCTGCCGGGGGTGAGATCCGCGGCTGCGATTGACCGGCTGCCTCTCTCCCGGGGCAATACGGGCGTCGGACTGCTCCCGTTCGGCACCCCCGAGCCCAGGGACGGCGTCTATCCCATGGCCAACTATCGCGTCGTCTCGCCAGGCTACTTCGAGACGATGGGCATTCCCGTTCGGGGCCGAGCCTTCACGGCCGACGACCGCGCCGAGTCCCCCGGGATGGGCATCGTCAACGAAGCGGCCGCCGCCATGCTGTGGCCCGGCGAGGACGCCGTGGGGAAGCGCATCGCCGGCAACGAAGAGGGCGACGTGTGGTTTACGGTCGTGGGCGTCGTACCGGACGTCCTGCAGCACCGTCTCAACGAGAAGTCTCGCCCGGAAGTCTATGTGCCGCTGTCTCAGGAGTCGGCGTTCACGTTCTACATCATCGTGCAGGCGTACGACGCCGCGGGGGTAGCGCCGGCCGTTCGGGAGGCCGTCCTCAGCGTCGATTCGCAGGTGCCCGTCTCCGATGTTCGCACCATGCCGGCCGTCATCGCGGACTCTCTGTCCCGGGTGCGCTTCGTCACCCAGCTACTAGGGGTCTTCGCCTTCGTCGCTCTTGCCCTGGGTGTCATCGGGGTCTACGGCGTGACGGCCTACTCGGTGAGCCGGCGCACCCGGGAGATCGGCCTGCGGCTGGCGCTTGGAGCCTCCCGGCCCAGCGTGGTCGGTTTCGTCATGCGGGGTGGGCTGCTGCCAGTCGCGGGGGGAAGCCTGCTGGGTCTGCTCGGCGCCGCGTGGGGGGCGCGCCTCCTCGGGAGTCTGCTCTATGGTGTCGGTCCAGGAGACCCGACGACGCTGGCGGCGGTAGCAGCGACACTTTTCGCGACGGCCAGCATCGCCACGTATGTCCCGGCGCGCCGAGCCGCTAGCGTCGATCCAGCCGAGGCGCTGCGTGCGGAGTGAGCCGGTCCTGGTCCCGGCCAGAGCCTGCGGCTCTAGTGGAACAGCACGGCTATTCCGCGCGCAAGGCATTGGCCGGGTCCACTCGCATCGCCCGCCGGGCCGGGGCGGCGCTGGCGACAACGGCAACCCCGAGGACCAGTGCGGCGACGGCGCCGAGAGTCAGGGGATCCGAGGGGTCGATGCCGAAGAGCAGGCCGCGCAGGCCGCGCATGGCGCCGAGGGCCAGGGCCAGGCCGACGGCCAGTCCAGCACCGGCGTGGACCAGACCCTCCGCCAGGATCCGCCGCATGACGGCGCCGGGTGTGGCTCCCAGGGACATGCGGATACCGATCTCCGCGGTGCGCTGAGAGACGAGATGGGCGGTGACGCCGTAGATTCCGGCGGCGGCCAGGGCCAGTGCGATCGCGGCGAAAGCCAGGAGCAGGTCACCTCCCATCCTGCCTAGGACGGCACGGCTACCGCCTTCCCCGTCCGCACCGATTCGGTCTGACAATGGCAGAGGACGACC
>CAXMOH010000340.1:0-5580 GCA_964194855.1 uncultured Hyphomicrobium sp. | reverse complement strand
CAGGACCCTGAGCGCGCGTCGCATCTTCTCGATTGGGGACGCGGACGTCGTCGCTTCGGGCGGGTCCTGGGCTCGGCGACGGTGGGGTTCTTCGCGACCCAGCTCGTGCCGTTTGCCGGACTCCAGCCGGCGGGATGGGTGCCGGCGGCCCTCGCCGACGAGGCCGAGCCCTTCGTCATCGAAGGCAAAGAGGGTCTCATCGTCCTCAACGATCGGCCCGTCAATGCCGAGGCGCCGGTCACGCTTCTCGACGCCGACGTCACACCGAGCAGCGCGCACTTCGTGCGAAACAACGGTCTCGTGCCCGAGCGTGCGACGAGTCGCGACTTGACTGGCTGGACGCTGAGGATCGACGGCGAGGTCGAACGCCCGCTCACCCTGGACCTCGACGACCTGAAGCGGAGTCACCAGCATCGCGTGGCCCGGCTGACCCTCGAATGCGGGGGCAACGGTCGCGCGGGCTTTCGTCCCAGAGCCCGTGGCAACCAGTGGGCGCTGGGCGCGGTGGGCTGCGCGGAGTACCGGGGCGTCCGGCTGAAGGACGTCCTGGCGGACGCCGGCGTGAAGCCCTCGGCGGTCTACGTCGGCTACTACGGCGAGGACCCGCACCTGAGCGGGGCCGATCAAGTCGCCATCTCCCGGGGTGTTCCCATGGCGAAGGCCCTGGACGACAACACGCTCCTGGCCTGGGAGATGAACGGTGAGCCGCTGCCGGCTTTTCATGGCTTTCCACTGAGGCTGGTTGCCTCGGGCTTTCCGGCCTCGGTGAGCGGGAAGTGGCTCAGTCGACTCTGGGTTCGCGACCGGGTGCACGACGGTCCCAAGATGGGCGGGATGTCCTACCGCGTGCCGCGGTATCCGGTGGCTCCGGGAACGCAGGTGCCGGAAGAGGACATGAAGATCATCGAGGCCATGCCGGTGAAGTCCCTCATCACGCGCCCGGCTACCGGCATCGAGCACCCCGTGGCAGCGCCCTTCCACCTTCGGGGGCACGCGTGGAGTGGCGAGGGGGCGGTCCGCGCCATGCATGTGAGCCTGGACTTTGGCCAGACCTGGACCGAGGCGAAGCTGGTCGCCCCATCGAACCCGTTCGCCTGGCAGCGGTGGTCTGCCGAGCTTCGCTTTCCCATGGCCGGCTACTACGAGGTCTTCGCCCGGGCGACCGGCCAGAACGGCCGGCAGCAGCCCATGGTGATGCCGGGCTGGAACCCCCGGGGCTACCTCAACAACGCCATGCACCGAATCGCCGTGCGGGTGGTGTGAGCGTGCCTGCGAGGATCTTCGTGCTCGCGAGCCTTCTCGGGGTCGCGGCCCTCGCCGCCGGACCGCTGGCTCTCTCCAGCGACGACCCTCCCGAGCTCGCACCGGGACCGGGTCGGGATCTCGTGGCCATCAACTGCGCGGTCTGCCATTCTCTTCGACTCGTGGTCGACACCCGCATGAGCCGTGCCGACTGGGACGCGAGCATCACCTGGATGCAGCAGAAGCACCATCTGTGGCCCTTCACCGACGAGGATCGGGCGCTCATCCTCGACTATCTCGAGATGACGCAGGGTCCACTGGACGAAGCCGAAGCCGAGGTGCCCGAGGACCCGGGCCCGTGGGCCCAGCCCCTCTATCCCCTCAATCCCCTCTGACCGTTTGCCGGGCCCTCGCCGGGACCCGAAGGTCCCCCGAGCGGTAGGAGAGAAGCGGCGTCACACCGGGCCGGATCCCCATCTCCCACTTGAGCCCGTGGGGCGCCCGAGGGCCACCGGTCGGCGTCATCGCCGAGGCGGTCCGTCACCCGCTCACGTGGAACAAGGCCCAGGCGGAGTAGGCTCCCCAGCCAAAAGCGTTCTCCGCCCGCACCCGGAAGCGGTAGTCCGTGCCGTGCACCGCGGGGTAGAAGGTCTTGGAGCTCCCCGACGCGGTGTAGGCGTAGTACGTCTTCCACACACCGCCGGACAGATACTCGATGGCGAACTCGTACCGGGTGGCATCGGGCACCGTCATGCAGCTCATGACCACCGCGCCTCCGGCCGGGTAGGCCTGTCCGCCGTCCGGGCTGAGTCCGGTCGGGGCCGGGGACGGGCCGGCGATGGTCCCGACGTCAAAGGTGGCCCAGGCGGACTGAGTCCCGCAGCCGTGCTCGCTCTCCGCCCGCACGCGGAAGCGGTACCCCCGGTCGTCGTATTGCGGCCAGAACGTGAAGGAGCTCGTGGCGGAGCTGTAGGTCCAGTAGGTCGCCCAGAGCCCACCCCCCGAGTCGTGCTCGATGGCGAACTCGTACTGCGTGGCCCCGGAGATGGGGTTGACGCTCAGGGTGACAGAGCTGCCGTTCGGGTACGCCTCCCCGCCGTCCGGATTGAGTCCGGTCGGGGCCGGGGGAGGGTCGTTGCCTGCAATGGTGCCCACAACGAAGGTGGCCCAGGCGGAGTCGGGGCCCCAGCCGTACGCGTTCTCCGCCCGCATTCGGAAGCGGTACGCTCGGTCGTCGTACTGCGGCCAGAACGTGAAGGAGCTCGTGTCGGAGGTGTAGGTCCAGTACGTCGCCCAGCCGCCGCCCGAGTCGTGCTCGATGGCGAACTCGTATTGCGTGGCTCCGGAGACGGGGTTGGCGCTCATGGTGATGGAGCCCCCGTTCGAGAACTCCTGGCCGCCATCGGGGCTCAGTCCCGTCGGGGCTGGGGGTGGGGTCTCGTTGCCGCCGGGCCCGACCAGTGATCCGGGGTGATCGAAGACGAGGTAGCCCAACACCTCCGTCGTGTGGCCGACCTCGGCGTCCCGAGACGCCTCCTCTTCGACCCTCACCTCGGCGCTCGTAGAGGCCAGGTTGCGGTAGCGCAGCCCCGCCGTGTCGCCGCCGTCGGTGGTCTGGAGGCCCGCGACGAAGACCGGGTCGCCGTAGCTCTGGAGGAAGGCGAGGTCGAACCAGGCGTGGGTCACCGCGTCGGGGGTCGTGGCCGCCTCGAAGGCGACACCTCCGGTCATTCCCGCGCCGGTCTCGATGGCGATGTAGCCCACGGTCTCGATTGCGTGGACGGGGTCGTTGGCCTCCTCCTCCTGCACGCGGACCTCGAAGGCGGTGGCAGTGGCGCTGCGCTGCCGGGTCACGACCGCCGCCGGGTCGTCGTAGGTCTGCACCTGCGTGAGGATGATCGGCGTGTCGGCAAAGCCCTGGGCGAAGGCCACGGAGGCGAAGCCGTGATCCACCGAGGCCCGGCCCACTTCGATCCGGGTCCCGTCCTCGAGCTCGAATACGCCCGACTCCATCACCGCATAGTTCACCGTCTCGGTGGTGTGGGCCCCGTCCCGGTAGTCCCACTCGTCCATCTGCCACTCGAAGCCCGTGGAGGTCACGTTCCGGATCCGCACCGTGGTGGGATCGGCGCCGTTGTAGCTGAGCGGCTGCATGACGACCACCGGCGACGTGTAGGCGTTCTCGAAGGCGACGGGCTGCCAGGTGGCGGCATCGGCCTGGTTGGTGGTCAACCGTCCTGTCTCACCCTTGAAAGCGGCGGTGGGGGCGGCGCTCACGTTCATGACGTTCTTGTCCACGTTTACGCCGCAGAAGTAGTTGGAGCCCTGGTACTGCTTGCCCGTCGGATCGGTCCAGCCTCCGAAGTCCGAGACGCCGTTGTACCAGTCGTTGAAGCCAGGGGTGAGGTCGTAGCGGGCGTACCACAGCGGGACGCCGGCGAAGGCGGTGGAGTAGTTGGTGGAGGGGTCCCACCACCACTTCGCGGTGTAGATCCCGCAAGGCTGCGCGCCGCAGGCGTCGAGGCCCTCCTGGATCTTCTGCAGGATCTGGGCGCTCGAGTAGCCGCTGGCGTTGTTCTCGGCGTCGAGCCACAGCCGGGTGACGGGGAAGCCTTCGATGGTGGCCAGGGCGCTCTGGACCTGGGTCGTGATGTTGAAGCCCCAGTAGAGGTAGACGTAGGCATCCACCGTCATCCCCGCCGCCACCGCCGTGGCGAGCTGGTCTCGGGTGATGGTCGGGTTCTGGGTTCCCGCGATCAGGTGCGTCACCCCGTTTTCGACGAAGCACTCGGCGCCCCAGCCGCTCCCCGACCAGTGAGAGACGTCCACCGCCTGCCGAACCTGGGCAGTGGCGGCCAGGGGCTGCACCTGGAAGCCGTCGTCGTCGGCGATGCGCACGAGCGCTGTGCGCGGGGTCCCGACGGCGTAGCCGGGGTCCGGGATGATCTCGATCGAGACCCGTTCGAGCGGTTCCGAGACCCCATCGTCGAGGACCGACACCACGATCGTGACGCTCGCCTGGCCGTCGAGGAGCTCGGCCCGACCCGAGAGCCGCTCGTAGTCGGTGCCGCCTACCGCGTTCCCGCGGACGACGTAGCGGACCTGGAGGTCTCCCGCCAGGACACCCGAGCGTGTGATCGTGAAGCTTGCCGGGTCGTCCGGCTCGGCTGCCCTCTGATCCGAGGCGGTGACGCTCACGAGAGGCAGACCCAGAAGCGTGGCGTCCTCCTCCGCGCGTGCCCGCTCCTCGACGAGCTGCTCCCAGCCCTGCTGCAACTCGTCCCCGGCGGCACCCTCGCCCTGTGATTGCCCGACCGCAGGGGCGGTCAGAACCAGACCGAGGAGACCGGAGGCGCAGCCCACCCTGAACAGATGCCACTTCGAGTTCAGCATCGCTCGCCCTATCTTTAATGATTCGACGTTGAGCGTGGACCGGCCAGGGCGCAGGGCCCGCCGAAACGCGGCAACAGATTGTCGCGATGTCGACGGGACCCTATCGGCTTGCGGGGCCATGGAAGGTGACCACGATCACAACGAGCCGCGTGTCCACAAAACGAGTGATCCGTGCACGCCCATCCGCGCCGCTGCCACGGCGGGATGCCGTCGTACTTCAGGGAGCCGACGGCCCGCTCGCCTCGTCGAGGAGGTACCAGAAAGATCGGTAGGGTTTTCCGGTGGCTCGGCTCAGCCCGATCTCACACGTCCGGCTCGACGAGTAGAAGCCGTCGAAGGAGCCGGAAGAGACCTCGCGCGCCTCCGCGAGGGTGGCGGAGGCCGTGAGCTCCGGCACCGAGTACCCGCGATCGCCGGCGAAGCCGCAGCATCCGGCATTCTCCGGAACGACCGCCTCGGCGCAGAACGGCTCGACGATCTTGGGCAGCAGCCCGTCGATCCCCATCTTCACTGCCGAGCACACCGGGTGAAGGGCGACAGCGGCGGCCGAGCGGCGCGACTTCAGCCGGGGCACGACGCGGCTCGACGCGAACTCGGCCCCGTCGAGGATCTCCAGCCGTTCGTAGCGCTCCCGCAGGCCGGGGTCCAGGTCGGGGCCGCAGTTCCGCAGGGTGTGGGCGCAGGGGCTCGTGTCCATCACGACGGGCAACCGGCCCTCGTCGGTCCACACCCAGAACGCCTCCACCAGGCGGCTCAGGGTCTCCTTCGATGCGTCCTTGTATCCCTTCGAGCTGAAGGGCATCCCGCAGCAGTGACCGGGGGACCCATCGGGGATCCAGACCGGCGATCCGGCGCGCTCGCTCACGGCGGCAATGACGTCGGCGAGAGGACGGTCGCTCCCGGACGGTGCGAAGATCCGCGACACGCACGACGGGAAGTAGACGG
>CAXMOH010000339.1:0-4524 GCA_964194855.1 uncultured Hyphomicrobium sp. | reverse complement strand
CCTGCTGGCCTCTCATCCGGAGATCGAGATGGCGGCGCCGTTTCGGCCCGAGCCCAAGTTCTTCCTGCTCGACGAGCTCTACGCTCGAGGGCTCCCCTACTACGAGGCCACGTTCTTCGGCCACAAACCCGGGGCTCGGCTGAAGGGCGAGAAGACCGTCAGCTACATGGAGTCGGGCAAGGCCGCGGAGCGCATTGCGGCGGCATTTCCCCAGGCACGCATCGTGTTTCTCCTCCGCGATCCCCTCGAGCGCGCGATCTCCCACTACTGGTTCAGCGTGGAGAACGGCGTCGAGACCCTCTCCATGGAGCAGGCCTTCCGTCGCGAGGAGGAAGGCAACATGGGCGAGGAGTGGAGCCGGCTGTCCATGTCTCCGTTCACGTACCTTCGCCGGGGGCGCTACGTCCACAGCGTCGCGCGCTACGAGGCGCTCTTCGGAACTAGTGGCGTGCGCATCCTCTTATATGAAGACCTGGTGGGCGACCCGGGCTGCTTTGGCGGCCTGTGCGAATGGCTCGGGGTGTCGGGCGACGTCGCCCCGAAAGCGCCGCCCCGTGACGTCAACCTGAGGGCCGACAAGGGGGAGCCGATCTCCCCGGGGCTCCGGAAGCGGCTCGCCGAGCACTTCGCCGAACCGACGGACGAGCTCGCCGCGAGGTACGGTCTCGACCTGACGGTGTGGACCGACCAGTGGAGCGCGGCGAGCGACACCCACACACCCAGGGGCTGATGCCGGTCGCGGCCCTCGGTCGCTACTCGCCGTCGGCGGGCGGCAGGTCGCCGGGCTTCGCTGTGCTCTGCTGAGGCCTTGGCGGCGCAGGAGCGACCGGTGGGTTCTCGTCCTTCTTCCCGGGCGACGGGGCGGGGGTCGGCTCGTTGATGAGGTGCACGGTGCGCGTCGGGAAGGCGAATCCCGTCCCCGCGTCCTCCACGACCTTCATGAAGCCCAGGAGCACCTCCTGGCGGCAGAGCTGGAAATCACTCCACGCGGGCACCTGGAACCAGGCCATGATCTCGATGTCGAGGGAGCTGGCCCCGAACTCCTTGAACTTGACGACCATGGCGTCGCGCCAGATCTTCGGGTGCTCCCGGAGGACCCGCTCGAAGCCGTCGATGACCTCGATCATCTGTGCGTGGGTCGTGTTGTACTCCAGGCCGATGGTGGTCGCGAGGCGCATCCGGTCGCGGGCAGAGAAGGTCTCCAGGCGCTGATCCGACAGGTTGCCGTTGGGGATGCTGATGACGGTGCGGTCGAGGGTCCGGAAGCGGGTCGAGCGGATTCCGATCTCCTCCACCGTGCCCACGAAGTCCTCGACCTTGACGAAATCGCCGACCAGGAACGGCTGATCGATGGCGAGGGAGACGGATCCGAAGAGGTTCTCGACGCTCTTCTGGGCGCCGAAGGCGAAGGCGAGACCGCCGATGCCGAGACCGGCGAGAAGCGTCGTCACCGGATATCCGAACGCCGAGAGAACAGCCAGTGCGCCGGCGCCGGCAATGGCGCCCTTGACCAGGTTCGCGCCAATCGAAAGGAGGTTGCGGGCGGAGGGGCTCGTCGCGGCCCAGGGCGAGGAAAGCAGCGTCTCGGCGAACACGTCCACCGAACGCCACAGCGCCCAGAAAACCACGACCACTGCACCCGCTTTCAGGAAGGCGCTGAAGATTCCATGGGCCTCGGCGGTCAGCCCCAGAGACGGCAGAGCCCATCCGAAGACCGCGAGACCCCAGGCGAAGGTGAGCTGCGGGCCGATGCGCTCGAGCAGGCGATCGTCCCAGTCGGCGTCTGTTCTTGCGGTCAGTCTCCTGAGAATGGCTCGCGTGAGGCCTCCCAGGACGCGCCCGCCGACCCAGGCCCCGATCAGCAGGAGGGGCAAGGCGATCCACTGCCACCACAGCAGACCCAGGGGGCCCGTCCGGAGCAGCGTGTGGAGCCCGGCCCCGATCAGCAGCTCACGGACGTCGCGGTCGGGGAGCTGGTCGTACCAGCGGTTGATCCGCCGAACGGTCGCGGGGGAGAAGGCCCAGTAGCTGACGTCGTCGGCCGACCGTCGCACCATGTAAACCGGCTGGACACGATCCTCTCCGACGGGGATCTCGGCGACCTTGTCCACACCTGCCGTCAGGCCGTCGTCCTCGTCTCCGTTGGACTCCGATGAGATCTTCTCGAGGTCGAACCAGACGTACTTGTCGAGGACGACCTTGAGCCGCTCGGCAAGGATCGGGCCCTCGGCCTTCCGACTCTCCGGCAGGACCAGGAAGCTGGCGGCCTTCTCCCACTCGCCGTCGCTCCCGAGATCCAGAAAGGACCCGAGCGAAGCCCGCGGCGAGTCGGAGGCCACCTCGTGCTCGACCGGCTCCTCCGTGGAGACTTCCGCTTCTTCGCCCTCCGGAAGCGCTGCGGCGGGGACCTGGGCCAGGCAGGGCACGGCAAGGCAGATGGCCAGCAGCAGAAGCGCTACGGGCAGAAGAAATGGCGATCTCGGTGTCTTTTCCATGATTCGGGCACTAGACCACGGTCGCGACAGCCAACGCAAGGCGAGACGGGTGCGCCGGGCGTCGTATTGCCCGATCGAAGCGCGAGAGCCTAGAGAAGGCTCTCGATGGTCTCCTGCGGGGGCATTCCCCGGAAGGCCGCGGCAGCCGCGCCCCAGGCCGCCGCCGTCTCGAGGGCCTGGGGCATCGGGCGTTCACAAAGAAGCGAGTGGACGAGCCCGGCGGCGAAGACGTCGCCCGCACCGGTCGTGTCGACGGCTTTGACCGACGGAGCGGGCGTCCCGATTCGCTCGTCGGCCGAAACAGCTTCCGCTCCACGAGAACCCATCGTCATCACGACCCAGCGCAGCGACGGTCCCGCGATCCCTTCGCCCCCGTTCCAGGGGTCGGCGACGAAGGCCTGTGGCAGATCCGACTCCGAGCCCACGAGCACGTGCGCGGGTCGCGACCCGTGCTTGAGTGGAGGCAGGTGAGCCACCACGGTGGCTCGTTTGGCGACGTCCCCCATGGGCTCGGCCAGGCTGGGCTCACGGCTGCGGACGTACAGCGCATCGGCCTCGATGGTCCCGAGCCGCTCCGAGAGCCGCTCCTCCCGACAGCGGTGGACGTTCACGATGGTGCGCTCGCCCTGCGGGTCGAGGAGCACGACCGAGCGGGTGCTCGCGCCCGCGATGCGGACGATGCCCGACGTGTCGATCCCGAGGGTCTCCAGCTCGCCGAGCAGCCAGTCTCCGGTCTCGTCCGTGCCCAGGGGAGAGATGATGATGACCTCGTGCCCGGCATGGTGCAGGGGTATGGCGGTGTTGGCGGCTCCGCCACCAAGGCGGCGCTCGTACCCGGCCGCCGCGACGTGGCCGCCATCGCGAAGCGGCCGCGGCAGACGAAGGACCTCGTCCTCTGCCACAGAACCCACCACGACAATGCGTGCCACCCGCGCCCCCGCCGTCAATTCTACCCCGGTCCCTTTCTGCTATCGTCTGATTTCATGCGCACGATCATGACGCTCGTTCTCGCCACCCTGCTCCTCGGCTGCGCGACGGCCGACAAGGGCTCTTCGGTCCCTGCGGCTCCAGTGGCCCCAACGACCTCGGCCCCCCCTGCGCCCAGCCCGCCCGGGGGCAAGGCCTGGGCCTCGCGCACCCTGGCCGAGCTCTCGCTCGAAGAGAAGATCGGGCAGCTCTTCATGATCTGGGTGCGCTCCGAGTTCATGAACGTCGAGAGCAAGGTCTTGCTGGATCTCCGTGAGAGCCTCGGCCGGTATCACGTCGGAGGCCTCGCCATGAGCGTGCCCGTGAGAGGGCCGAGGCTCGTGAAGAGCCGCCCGGAGGAGGCGGCCCTCCTTCTCAACCGGCTGCAGCGGGAGTCGGAGCGACCCCTTCTCATCGCGGCGGACTTCGAGGTGGGTGTCGCCAGCCGCCTGGACGGCGCCACCCAGTTTCCCCAGGCCATGGCGTTCGGTGCGGCCGGACGCCGGGAGAACGCCCGCGCCTTCGGACGCATCACCGCCCAGGAGGCTCGCGCGATCGGCGTTCACTGGAACTTCGTCCCCGTGGCCGACGTCAACTCCAACCCCGCCAACCCCATCATCAACACCCGCTCCTTCGGCGAGGAGCCCGAGCAGGTAGGAGATCTCGTGGCGGCCTACGTGGAGGGCGCCCACGAGGGGGGGATGCTGGTCACGGCGAAGCACTTCCCCGGGCACGGCGACACCGCGACCGACTCGCACTATGGCGTGGCGCAGGTGAGCGGCGACCTCGCCCGCCTCGAATCGGTGGAGCTGCCGCCGTTCCGTCGAGCCATCGAGGCGGGAGTCGACTCGGTGATGGTGGCCCACGTCACCGTGCCGGCGATCGAGCCCTCGCCGGACAAGGTGGCCACGACGTCGTCGGCCGTCGTGACCGACCTCCTGAAGGGCCGCCTGGGCTTCGGGGGCGTCGTGGTCACGGACGCCCTCGACATGGGCGCGCTCACGAAGAAGTACGCACCGAACGTGGGCCGTGCTGCGGTCGACGCCTTCAAGGCAGGGAACGA
>CAXMOH010000338.1:0-3565 GCA_964194855.1 uncultured Hyphomicrobium sp. | reverse complement strand
GATGGAGCAGCGCCCGATCGAGCGGCTCGGGAAAACGTAGAACCAATGGCTCACGCGTACCCGCCTCCGGTGCGCTCACCCGCCACTGCGCCGGGCTCGGTGACGAGCGGTCCGGGGTCAGCGCCCGAAACTCCTTGCGCGCCCCCTCCACCAGCGGCGCCCCCCGCGCGTCGCGCCAGGTGCGATCGACCACGAGCGCGTAACGCGTCCCGGCCCGGAGGGCCACCCCGACCTCCTCGTGGGGGACCAGACCGCGCTTGATCCTCCCTGGGTCGAAGAGGAGCGTGAGCCGACGTCCCCCGGGGTCCCAGAGCTCCTCGGCCAGCTCGAGAAACGGCAGCTCCACCTCGCCGGCCGCGATGGCGACGAGGTGGACGAAACGGTACGACTCCCCCTGGCGCATCGGCGCCGAGAACTGGATGTAGAACCGAAGCAGGTTCTCGGGCAGCTCGGCGCTCGACGGATAGACCGCCTCGATGCGCGTCTCGGGCGCCGGAGGCTCCCCGCCCGGCAGCAGGATGTCGGCCGTGACCCGATCGGTCGATCCTCCCGTCGCCCCGGGAAGCTGCGACGGGTCGAAGGTGGCCTGGTAGCGAAGGCCCGGCTTCAGGGCGAAACGAGGTGTGAAGACCAGCGCGTCCCCGGAAACGACATACGCCCCGAGCATCGGCGGCGCCTCGCGCGCGGGACCGTCCCCGACCCGCACGGACAAGAGGCGACGCCACTCCTGGGGAGTGAGGTCCGCCGCGACGACCCGCGCGACGACGTCTTGCCCAAGACCAACGACGGCGATCGCTCGTCGGCCGGCGTGATCGATCACGATCAGACGGATCGACGCAGCCGCGGGGGCCTCGGAGCCCGCTCCCGACGCCGTCGTCGGCACCAGCAACGCGGCGACCAGGCCCGCGCCCCCGAGTCTCCTCAGGGCGCGGGCCGCAAGGCCGCCCCACCGCGGCTCCGCCTCCGACTTCAACGTCGACTTCATTAGGGCAGCGGCACCGCCGTCAGGTCGAGGCCACCCCCGGCCTCCTTGAGGATGAGCGCGTGCTCCTTGTCGAGCCGATCGAGCTGCTGCACGCCCTCGAGGTGGGCGATCGTCTCGTAGGACAGCCCCGCGACGCCTTCGACCTCCGAGGTGATTCCCTTGGCCGAGCCGATCCCCTCGGTCGCCACCTTCATGACGCCGCGGCTGCTGTTGGCCATCAGCAAGTAGTCCTTGCCGTCCTTCTGGTACACGACCATGTCCAGCGGGCGGTTCCGGTTCCCCAGCTCGGCGACCGTCGTGCCCGTCACTTTGCCTCCTCCGCCGGTCACGGCCTTCACCGGAAACGTGACCAGGGGCGTGCAGGTGTACGCCGCCAGGATGTGCGGATCGGACGCGATGTCGTACGGGACCAGCGTGCGGATCGGCGAGCGCGTCTCCCAGGCGCCGTGGTTGCCGTGGTAGATCTCGACGCTCGTTCCCGCCTCGACGCCCGTGAAGGGGAAGGGGATGACCCGGAGCTTGGAGGCGAACTCCTCGTTCGACAGCCCGGCAACGTAGACCTGACCGTCCTGGTAGACGATATCGGTGATGGCGAGCTGTCGGAGGCTGCGTCCGCGCCGCATCGCACCGGGGTCGGGTGCGTTCGGCAGCTCGGCCTTCGAATACCGAACCCCGTCCAGTGGCACTTCGGTGATCGCGCCGCTGCGACTGGCCCGAAGGAGCAGTGGAACCTCTTCGGCTCCCTGGCCCCGGGAGACGGAAAGGAAGGCCGCACCCGACGGGCCGACGGCCAGGTCGTTGACGCGCACGTCCTCGGTCGTGGTGCCGAGCAGGTCGGCGATCTTCTGATCGATCCGCTCGAGCTCGAACGGGCCCGTCTCGGACTTGGCCGTCGTCTCACCCGTGGCGATGGCGACGATCGCCGCGCCCTTGGAATCGCCGACAAACAGCACCCCGTCGGGCCCGAAGGCCAGCGGACCGGCGCTCTCGAGCCCCGGGTTTCCCTCGATAAAATCCTGTGTCACGTTTTCCGCCGACACAGGAGCAGCGAGCAGTGCCAAGGCAGCTGCCGCCATCACGAAAAGGCTGACGCGCATGATTTCCCCCTTACCCCCATTGATCGTTGGAAGGACAGGGCGGTATCGTAGCACCGGGTGAAGAAGGAACTGGCGCCAATATTTGTAATACTCCCCCTCCTGGCGGTGACCGCCGGCGCGGAGAACTGGCCCCACTGGAGGGGCCCGGAGGCGACGGGCGTCTCTCGCGAGACAGGCCTGCCCACCCGCTGGACGAGTGAGGAGGGCGTGGCGTGGAAGGCGCCCCTCCCGGGTCTCGGCACATCGTCGCCGATCGTGTGGGGCGACCGCATCTTCCTCACCTCGCAGATCGGAGGGGCTCCGATCGCCCGATCCGGGGGCGAGTTCGAGGGGGCCGCTCCCGCCCGTCACTCCCAGGACGCTGCGGGCGTGTCGTTCGTGGTTCAGGCCTTTCACCGCTCCGACGGCCGGCTGCTGTGGGAGCACCGCATGCCTCGGGCGGGCGCCGCCCCACCGCTCCACCGCAAGCACAATCTCGCCAGCCCCAGCGCGGTGACCGATGGCGAGGCCGTGTACGCCTGGTTTGGGACCGGCCAGCTCGTCGCCCTCACCACGGGCGGTGCTCTCCTCTGGCAGCGGCACCTCGGGGAGGATTACGCCCCCTTCGACATCCGCTGGGGGCACGGCAGCTCGCCTGTCCTCCACGACGGGCTGCTGCTCCTCCTCTGCGACCATCAGCCCGGGGGCTACCTGCTGGCCCTGGACAAGGCCACGGGAAAGGAGCGTTGGAAGGTCGATCGCGGCGAAGGGGCGCGCTCCTACACGACACCCCTGGTGATCCGACGCGAGGCCGGGGACGAGCTGATCGTCAACTCCAACCGCCGCATCGAGGCCCTGGACCCCGCCACCGGCGCGCTGCGCTGGCACGCGGACGAGGAGAATCGCGTCCCGGTGGGCATGCCCGTCTTCGACGACGGAGTGCTCTACGCCAGCCGCGGGTACGCGAGCGGCCCGTACATGGCGATTCGGCTCGGAGGGCACGGTGACGTCTCCAAGAGCCATGTGAAATGGCGGGTCCCGACGGGTGCGCCGTATGTGTCGTCCCTCGTCTACTACGATGGCCTCCTCTACATGGCCACCGAGAAGGGCATCGCGACGGCCATCGATCCCGCCACGGGAGAGCGGGTGTGGAGAAAGCGCCTGGGTGGCGTCTTCACGGCCTCGCCGGTCGCCGGCGACGGAAAGATCTACTTCCTGGCGGAAAGCGGTGAAATCTTGGTCTTGAAGGCCGGCCCCGAGGGCGAGGTACTGGCGCAGAACTCCGTCGGCGAGCGAAGCCTCGCCTCTCCCGCCATCTCGGACGGCCACATCTTCATTCGCACCGACGAGCACCTGATCAGAATCGGGCGTTGAGCAACGCCTCGACCGCCCGGCGGCCCTCGGCGGCGGCTCGATCTCATCGCGACCCCCTGCGCGACGTCACCCGGGGGCGGACGCCATGCGTCGTCGGCGAGACGGCGGACGGCTACGAGGTGCTGCTCGG
>CAXMOH010000337.1:0-5873 GCA_964194855.1 uncultured Hyphomicrobium sp. | reverse complement strand
GACTACGTCGCCGAGGCGGTGATCGGAGTCGCAGGCCTGAAGAAGAGCCTCCGCGGGTACCGGATCACCCGGGCCCCTGCAGTCCTGCGGCACTTCACGGCCCTCTTCGAGCCGTTGCCCGCTTGAAAGCCGAGGTCGTTCCAAGCCAACGCTTCGAGCGCCGGGGCCGGCAACGAGCGGGGCCGCGGTCGGGTACCGCTTGACCCGGCGGACCGAGCGGAGCACGCTTCGGGGCTGCCGGCCCAAGGGAGAACAATCATGCGACTGATCGCCGCCCTCGCCCTTTCGCTCTTGCTGAGCGTGCCCGGAGCTCACGCCGTCGACATCTCCGACACCCGGCTCCTCTCCGAGCCGGCGGTGAGCGCGACCCATCTGGCCTTCGCCTACGCCAACGACCTCTGGGTCGCCCACCTCGACGGGTCCGGGGTGCGCCGGCTGACGTCGCATCCCGGCGTCGAGTCGGGCCCACGCTTTTCGCCCGACGGCACGCTCGTTGCCTTCACCGGCCGCTACGAGGGCAACACCGACGTCTACGTGGTGCCTGCCATCGGCGGTGAGCCCCGGCGCCTCACGTGGCACCCGGGAAGCGATATCGCGCGGGGCTTCACGCCGGACGGCAATGCTGTGCTCTTCTCCTCCCCCCGCGCGGTCTACACCCCGCGGCACACGCAGCTCTTCACGGTACCCGTCGAAGGCGGCTCCCCGACCAGGCTCGCGATCCCCCACGCGAGCAAGGCCGCGATCTCGCCCGACGCGCGCACGATCGCCTACCTGCCCCTGCGCGAGGCCTTCCGCCAGTGGAAGCACTACCGGGGCGGCAGAGCCTCCCGGATCCTGCTCTTCGACGCCACGAGCCAGGAGGTCGAGACGGTCCCCCAGCCGGCGGGGCGCTGCAACGACACGGACCCGATGTGGATCGGCGATCAACTCTACTTCCGGTCCGACCGCAAGGGCGAGTTCAACGTCTACGCCTTCGACCGGACCACGAAGACGATCACAGCGCTCACCTCCCACGAGGACTTCCCGGTCGTGAGCGCCTCGGCCGGGGGTGAGCGTATCGTCTACGAGCAGGCCGGCTCGCTTCACGTCCTCGATCCCTCGAGCGGGTCGTCGACCCGCCTGAAGGTGGGGGTGGCCGGCGACCTCGTCGAGCGGCGGCCGCGCTGGGCGAAGGGTGCGAAGTGGATCCGCGCCGCGAGCCTCTCGCCGTCGGGCGCCCGAGTCGCCCTCGAGTTCCGGGGTGAGATCGGGACCATACCCCGCGAGAAGGGAGACGACCGCAACCTCACCCGGTCGCCCGCCGTCCACGAGCGCTCTCCCGCCTGGTCCCCCGACGGGAAGTGGATCGCCTACGTCTCGGACGCGAGCGGCGAGTACGCGCTGCACCTCGCGGCGCAGGACGGAAAGGGAGAGGTCAAGGAACTCCCGCTCAAGGGCCCGGGCTTCTACGGGGACCTCATCTGGTCTCCGGACTCGAAGATGATCAGCTTCACCGACAACGCGCGGGCGATCTGGATCCTCGACGTCGCGACCGGGAAACAGACGCGCATCGACGCGGACGTAGTCTACGGCCCGCTGCGGTCTCTGCACAAGGGCAGCGCCTGGTCGCCGGACTCACGTTGGCTCGCCTACACCCGCAACACGCCGACCTTCCGCAACGAGCTGTTCCTCTACTCGGTCGCGGACGGGACGTCGCATCCGATCAGCGACGGTCTCGCCGACGTCACGAGCCCCGTGTTCGACGCCTCGGGCCAGCATCTTTACTTCCTCGTCTCGACCGACGCCGGACCGGTGAACGACTGGTTCTCCCAGTCGAACGCAGACATGCGATCGGTGCAGCAGATCTACCTCGCAGTCCTCGCGAAGGGCGTCCCCTCACCCCTCGCCAGGCAGAGCGACGAGGAGGAAGGGAAGGCCGACGAGGAGGGCGAGGGCGAGGAGAAGGAAGACGCCGAGCCAGTGAAGGTCCAGTTCGACCCCGAGGGTCTCACCGAGCGGATCCTGGTCCTGCCCGTGAAGGCGGGCGTTTACGCCGACCTCGTGGCAGGCGAGGCGGGGCAGCTCTTCTACCGCCGGGCCGCCTCCACCGACGCCGAGGCCGAGTCCGCCGTCTACCGCTACGACCTCGAGAAGAGGAAGGAGGATGAGCTTCTGGACAAGGCGGACGGCTTCGCGCTGTCCGCGGACACGAAGCGCGCTCTCCTCCGGATCAAGGAGGCCTGGCACCTGGTCGACGTGCACGAGGGCGCCGAAAAGTTCGATCTCGAGAAGTTCAAGCTCGACGTCGAGCGGGTCCAGGTCAAGGTGGACCCGCCGGCGGAGTGGGCGCAGATGCTCGATGAGGCCTGGCGAATCAACCGGGACTTCTTCTACGACCCCGGCTACCACGGCGCGGACTGGCCCGCCATGCGCGAGCGGTACGCGGCCTTCCACCCGCATCTCGCGACGCGCAACGACCTCTTCCGTGTCATCCGCTGGATGCTGAGCGAGCTGGCGGTCGGTCACTCCGGCCAGTGGAACGGCGACATCTGGTGGGAGTCGGAGACGATCCCCGGCGGTCTGCTCGGGGCCGACTACGAGATTGCGAACGGACGCTACCGCTTCGCGAAGGTCTACGGCGGACTCAACTGGAACCCGGACCTCCGCTCCCCCCTCACCGAGCCCGGGGTGGACGTGAACGCCGGAGAGTATCTGCTGGCCGTCGAGGGCAGGGAGCTTCACCCCCCCGACAACCTCCACCAGCGTTTCGAGCGCACCGCCGACCGGATCGTCGAGATCACGGTGGGGCCGGACGCGGACGGAGAAGGCTCGCGGACGGTGACAGTTGTCCCCGTCGACAGCGAGCGGGCGCTCCGGAACCGGGACTGGGTCGAGGGGAATCTTCGCCGGGTGACGGAGGCCACGGAGGGGCGCGTGGCCTACGTCTACGTCCCGAACACCGCGGGAATGGGCCACACCTACTTCAAGCGCTACTTCTTCCCCCAGGCGGACCGGGAGGCCATCATCATCGACGAGCGGCACAACGGCGGGGGGCAGGTAGCGGACTACTACATCGACATCCTGCGCAGGCCGGTCATCAGCTACTGGGCGACGCGGTACGGCGCCGACTTCAAGACGCCGATCGCCGGCATCCACGGGCCCAGGGTGATGCTCATCGACGAGACCGCCGGCTCCGGCGGCGACCTCCTTCCGTGGATGTTCCGGAAGTTCGAGCTCGGGACCCTCGTCGGCCGGCGCACGTGGGGAGGGCTCGTCGGCACCCTCGGCTTCCCCGTCCTGATGGACGGGGGGAGAGTCACCGCGCCGAACCTCGCCTTCTGGACGAAAGAGGAAGGTTTCATCGTCGAGAACGAGGGAGTGGCTCCCGACATCGAGGTTGAGCAGGCGCCGAAGGAGGTCATCGCCGGGCGCGACCCGCAGCTCGAGAAGGCGATTGAGGTCATCCTGGAGCAACTCGAGCGGAAACCACAGACGGCTCCGCAGCGGCCGCCGTATCCGCGCCCAGCAGGGCCCGGGACAGGGAGGGGCCTGCAGACGCCGTAGTGATCGCGTCGGGACAGGGGTGAGAGGTACGGCGAGAGGTGGCGCACCAGCGCAAGAGGAGGAGGTTGCACCGGACCGCAGGGCGCTGGCTCCGCGTACGCCGCTCGCGAAAAAGGGCGCGGTGCGAGCGGGTTTGCAGCCCTCCTCACTGACCGCAGAGGCTGAGACGTGGTCTTGAAGAACGTGGAGCCGCGGGTCGAGGCGATCGTCCGCTACCACGAGCGGAGCACGCATCGCCCGGGGCGCTTCGCGCCCGGGCCCGGCCACCTGGACTGGGCCAACCAGCCCGACCCGTTTCGCAGCTACGAGGGAGCTCCTGTCGTCGAGCTGCCGCTTTGCAGCGAGGATCTGACGGCGAACTGGGCCGAGCTGCACCGTCCCGGCGACGTCGCCCCACGCTCGCTGGATCACGGGACTCTCGGGGCGTTCCTCGAGCTGGCGCTGGGACTGACCGCATGGAAGGAGGCCGGAGCCTCGCGGTGGGCCCTGCGGGCGAACCCGTCGAGCGGCAACCTGCACCCGACCGAGGGCTACGTCCTGGTGGCGGACGCCCCGGGGCTCCCCTCCGGCGTCTCCCACTACCGCAGCGTGGACCACGTGCTCGAGCGGCGTGCGAGCCTCGGGAGCGCGGCGACGTCTCGTTTGGCCGGCTGGTTGCCCGAAAGCGGATTCCTGGTGGGCCTGGCGTCCATCCACTGGCGCGAGGCATGGAAGTACGGCGAGCGGGCCTTTCGCTATTGCCAGCACGACGCGGGTCACGCCCTGGCGACGGTCCGTTACGCGGCTGCGGTCCTGGGCTGGAGCGCTCAGGTTCTGGACGTTCCTGGCGACGAGGACGTTGCGGCAGTCCTGGGCCTCGACCGGGACGACGACGACGGGACTCTCGCCTCCGCCGACCGCGAGCACCCCGACGCGCTCGTTCTCGTGGCGCCTGCCCCGCTGGAGATCGAGGCGGTGCGACGCTTCGAAGGCGCACTCGACGAGATGATCGTTCTGCTGCGCCAGGGCGAATGGGCCGGGCGACCCAACACGCTCAGCCTCGAGCACGTCGAGTGGCCCGAGATCGACGAGGCAGCCCACGCGACGCGCAAGCCACGCACCCCGGATGCCGTGGCGCAGACGGCGCCCTCACCGGTCGCCGCGGCACCAGTGAAGCAGGAGGCCCATGCCGTCTCGCTGATTCGGGCACGTCGAAGCGCCGTGGCGATGGACGACGTCACCTCCATGCCGAGCGCGGCCTTCTTCGAGACGATGTGGCGTCTCCTCCCCCGCCCCGGCGTCCCTCCGTGGGACGTCCTGCCCTGGACTCCCCGTGTCCACCCGGTTCTCTTCGTGCATCGAGTCCCGGACCTGCCACCTGGTTTGTACGTTCTGCAGCGTGATCCCGGCGCCCACGAGGCCCTGCGCGGGGCGATGCGCAAGGACCTGCGCTGGGAGCGCCCGGAGGCCGCACCCGAGGGGCTGCCTCTCTTCCTCCTGGAAGAGGGCGATGCCCGATCCTTCGCCCGCTTCGCGAGCTGCCAGCAGGCGATCGCCTCTGAGTCCGCCTTCAGCCTTGGCATGCTGAGCCTCTTCGAGGAGAGCCTGGAGGGCGGCGCGTGGTGGTATCGAAGGCTCTTCTGGGAGACGGGGGTCCTGGGCCAGGTTCTCTACATGGAGGCCGAGGCCCTTGGCTTTCGCGGCACGGGGATCGGGTGCTACTTCGACGATGTCGTCCACGAGACCCTCGGCCTCCACAGCCGCCGTTTCCGGGACCTGTACCACTTCACCATCGGAGGCCCGGTCGAGGACACGCGTCTGGCGACCCGGCCGGCCTACGCCGAGAGCGTGCACGGCCGGGGTCAGCCCGAAGGCTCGCCACGCTCCGAGGCCGCAGGCGCGTCCAAAATGACGCGCGACCCTCAGACCCGGCTCGCGGGGAGGCGGTGGACGGCAGCCGGGGGCCCCGCTTGACTGGAAGGTCCATGCCCTTCTCGTGCACCTTCAAACAGCAGAATGGAAAGCAGTTCTGCGTGACGGACTGCCCGGCGAGGGCGCCGTGCGGGATATTCGAGTACGTCCGCGTGGAGCGTCCGAAGGACATCCCCGGGCCGGATCCCCTGGCCATCGACGTGGCTCTGCTCGACATGAACCACGGCTGGCCGAACCTCGGGCACGACTCCCTCGTCCACGCGGTGATGGACGCCGGCTGCGAGGCCATCGAGACCCTCGAGCGCGCGGGGCTGCGCATTCGGGTGCTGTCCTATGACGTTCGCCGCTCGGGCATGCTGCCAGAGGCCCCCGGCCCGCGCTTCTCGGTCTACGTCGGAAGCGGTGGACCCGGGCACATC
>CAXMOH010000336.1:0-6097 GCA_964194855.1 uncultured Hyphomicrobium sp. | reverse complement strand
GGCGGCGACGCCGCTTGCGACACCGAGAATAGCGAGGGGAACGAGGGCCAGGCGCAGGTGTCGCTTCGACGCCGGGTGGTTGCGCCAGACCTCCATGCCCAACGCGGACAGAGCCGCCCACGCGAACCCGACCAGGATCATGGCCTTCACGGGGTAACGGAGGAGGCGCAGCGGAGGGACGAGAACGGTGAGCCCATTGTAAAGAGGTGTGTGCGGGCCGAGTGCGACGAGCAGCGCCCCGAGGCCCAACCCCGCGAGCACGAACCGCCTCCGGCCGGGCGCACCCAGGAGGCCCGCCGCGACGAGGACGACTGCGGGCAGACCGAGATAAAGAGAGGTGAGGAACGGCTCGCGGCTCCGGCCCAGGGCCTCGGCGACGGCCGGGGAGAGAGGCAGGCTCCCCGGCACGCCGGGCGCCACCGTCTCGGCCAGCTCGAGCGGATGCAGCGACCAGTAGGTCCGGCCGGACTCGGGCAGATCACGTCGAGAAGAGCGGGAGACCACCTCGAGAGCCGCGAGCCAGAGGCCGGCCGAGAGGGCGACGGCCAGCGCGAGGGCCAAAGCGCCGCCGGCGAAGAGGGGACGCCACGCCCGCCACCCCGCGCGCCAGGGCACGTGCAGCGTGGCGACCCAGGCGCTCAGGGCCAGGAGGGTCATCGCACACACGTCGGCGGAGCCGGCCAGGATCTGAAGCCCGAGGACGAGCCCGAGCCCGGCGACGTCCCGAAGACGCCGGCGCTCGATCGCTCTCTCCGTCATCAGGAAGACCGCCGGAATCCAGGCCGCGCTGGCGAAGTGGTGCCACAGGTCCACGAGGGAGAGAAACGGGCCTCCGAGGACCCAGAGCGCCGCCCCCACGGCTGCGGACACCGGGGCGGCGGGAAAGCGCCGGGCCAGGGCGTAGAACGCCAGGCCGGAGAAGAGCACGTGGACGAAGGCGAACACCGTGTAGTACGTCCAGGGCTCCAGGAGCAGGGTGAGCCAGGTGAGCGGGTAGAGAACCTGTGCACCGGGGTCGGCCAGCAGGGGCTGACCGAAGGCGGGGCTCGGGTCCCAGAGAGGCCATCCCCCGCCCGTCCACGCCCGGACGAACCCGCGGATCTGCGAGTGCCAGACCAGGTGGACGTCGCGCTTGAAGAAGACCGCGCCACCGAACAGGGGCTCGCGAAACAGGGCGACCACCAGGACGGCCAGGCTGTAGAGGGCGAGGCGCTCGGCCTGCTTCTCGCGCACCTGCTACTTAGTGACGAAAGTGCCGGACGCCTGTGAACACCATGGCAAGATCGTGCTCGTCGGCCGCAGCGATGGTTTCTTCGTCCCGCACCGAGCCGCCGGGCTGGATGATCGCGGTGGCACCCGTCTTCGCGATCTCGTCGATCCCGTCGCGGAACGGGAAGAAGGCGTCCGAGGCCACGACCGTGCCGCCCAGCGGCAGCACCGCCTTCTCGGCGGCGAAGCGCGCGGCGTCGACCCGGCTCATCTGGCCCGCGCCCACGCCCACGGTCTGCACTGCGTTGGCGTAGACGATGGCGTTGGACTTGACGTGCTTGACCACCGTCCAGCCGAAGAGGAGAGCCTTCCACTCTTCCTCGGTGGGAGCCCGCTTGGTCACCACCTCGCAGCGATCACGCTCGATCTGGTGCAGATCCCATTGCTGCGCCAGCAGCCCGCCCATGACCCGCCTCTGGTCGAACCCGCTCACCTTGTGGATGCTGGTGGTGTCCATGTTCAGCACCCGGAGGTTCTTCTTCTTCGACAGGACCGCGACCGCCGCCGCATCGAATCCAGGGGCGATGATCGCCTCCACGAAGTGGGCCGTGGCCTTGCTGGCTGCCGCCTCGTCGACGCGCTCGTTGAAGGCGATGATCCCGCCGAACGCCGAGGTGGGGTCGCAGGCCCAGGCGCGCTCGCAGGCCTCCACCGAGCTCTTCCCAAGACCGGTCCCACACGGGTTCGTGTGCTTCACGATGACGCAAGCGGTCTCGTCGAGCTCCGTGGCCAGGCGCCACGCCGCGTCCAGGTCGAGGATGTTGTTGAAGGAGAGCTCCTTGCCCTGGAGCTTCCGGGCCGATGCCACCGAGTACAGCGTGGATCCCAGGTCGGTGTAGAAGGCGGCCCGCTGATGCGGGTTTTCGCCGTAGCGCAGGTCCTGCACCTTCTCGAAGGTGGGACTCAGGCGATAGGGGAAGGTGTCGTCGTTCTCGGCGGGAACGTACGCCCCGTCCTGCACCTCCACCTGGGCAAAGTATCCGGCGATGGCAGCCTCGTACCGGGCTGTGTGGCGGAAGGCTTTCTGAGCCAGGTAGAGGCGCGTCGCGGCATCGATCCCATCGGGACGGTCGAGCTGTTCGAGGAGCAGCCCGTAGTCGGCCGGGTCGACCAGCACCGCCACGTCTCTGAAGTTCTTGGCTGCGGCGCGGACCATGGTGGGTCCGCCAATGTCGACGTTCTCGATCGCCTCGTCGAACGTACAACCCTTGGACACGCGATCCTCGAACGGGTAGAGATTGACCACCACCACGTCGATGGGGACGATCTTCTGCTTCTCGAGGGCCTTCTGGTGCTCGCTCAGGTCGCGTCGCGCGAGGATGCCGCCGTGGATCTTCGGGTGGAGCGTCTTCACCCGCCCGTCCAGGATCTCCGGGAACCCCGTGGCCTTCGAGACACCCGTGACCTTCACCTTGGCCTTCTTGAGCTCAGCGGCAGTCCCCCCGGTGGAGAGGATCTCGAATCCCCGGTCGGTGAGCCCCCGGGCGAGGTCGACGACGCCGTCCTTGCGGTACACCGACAGGAGCGCCCTTCTAGCGGTCATCGTGTCTCCGGTTCTCTTTGATGTGGGTCTCGGCCATGACCTCGCGATCCTGCGGGGTGACCTCGGCAGGCGTCCGCATCGCGGTTGTGTCGCCCCGCGCCTCCCGCCACACCGCCAGCCACGTGGCGGCGATGCCGGTCACGGCGCGAGAGTAGGAAAGCGAGGCCACCGCCCATGCGGGGGAACGGTAGTCGAGCCGGCGATGGTCGACGAGACGGCCGTTGCGAAACAGCTCCGTGCGGATCACCGGGGCCTGCGGGCGGCTTCGATCGAGCAGCGATTGCCACAGCTCCGGAAGCTGTTCGCGGGAGACCTCGAGAGCCTCGGAATCGTCCAGGACCACCGGCATCCGGTCGAGGTTGGCGTCGAGGAGCGCATAGTACTCACGGGGCACGCCGGCGGGCCACCCCCCCGAGACGCCCGCGAGAATCGGATCGGCAATGTCGGCCGGGACACGCAACAGCCCTCCGAGCCGCACGAGGCCCTCGCTGACCCGGCCCTCCTTCAAGAGCGTCACCACACGCCCGGTCTCGTAGTCCAGAGCGGCCAGCGTCTCGGGTTGCAGCCGCCCCCCGGGGATCTCCACTGCCAGTGCCCGGACGATGTCGGGCGGGAAGCGGTCGATCTCCCTCCGGATCTGGTTCTCTCGCTCCCCCAGCAGCCGCGACAGCGACCGCGGCAGCAGCCGGCGGGCGTCGCGAGACAGGGCCGTCATCGTCTCCGCGGGCCAGGCCAGGGCCGGACCCGGGACGAATGCGAGCAGGATGATCGGAAAGAGACTTCGCTTCAACGTCACTTCACGATCCGCGCCTTGAGCGACACCTTTCCCTTGCTCGAGTCCAGGCGGAAGTCGACGGCCCGGGCTCCCTTGTCACCCAGGATCTTCGCGGTCTGCTGTCCGATGAGCTGCCTGAAGCTCTCGTAGGCCGGCGCGTCCCCCTCGCCGAGGCGCTGGCGCTCCTCCACGTAGCGCTGGTAGAGAGCCTGCACCTGCGCGTCGTCGCCTTCGACACTCCCTATGCGGAACTCACGACCGCTCCCGCCGCCGCCCGCGGGTATGCGGTGCTCCCGCTCGGGCGCCGGCGGGGGAAGGACGTCGGCTCTCAGCCCGTGGACACCGAAGGTCTTGCCCTCCTCCCGGGCCCGCAGTCTCTTCTGCCACAGCTCGTTGAACGTGTTGAAGCGGGCGGTGAGGGTCTGATAGCGGAAACGCTCCGTGCTGTTGCTGATCTCCTGGTAGGCGTACTCGCGAATCGTCTTCTCGACCCTGCGCTGCAGCACGCTGGGCGGCTTGGCTTCTATGCCGGTGAAGAACAGCTCCCACTTGGTGTGTAGCTCGCGGATGTTGGCGTTGAGGGCATCGATGTCTTCGGAGAGACCCATGCTCAGGCCTCCCCGCCCACGAAGATCCAGAAGAGCGGAAGCCACAGCTCGTGTCCATAGGGCGCCCTCTTGCCGTCGATCTCCACCTCGGTGCCCGTACGGCCGCGCACGAGCTCGAAGAGGTCCCGCAGCGTTCGGGCGGCGCCCGGGTCGAAGGCGGCGTGGTGGACGCGATCGCCCGCCTCCCCGTCCTCCCGGTAGACCGGAGACAGACGTGCGAGCTCGACCGCGCGCTCGTATCCCGGGCCTTCGAAAGCCCCGAAGCTCAGGCCGAGACGGACGGGCCGGGGGCGGCGGCCGGGATAGAGAAGGTCGACCATTTCGTCGGAGAGATGGGAGACATCCTCCTCGTCCCGCGGCAACACCCGCGGTAGGCGGTCCGCAAAGTCCGGCGGGCGCTCCCGACGCATCGGGCGAGGATACCACGGCCCCCGCCCCCGGCGGCAGGCCGCGCGCCGGCCCTCCGATGCGCTCGTTCGGCGGAGGGTTCGGGCGTGTATAGTCTTCTTCCATGGTGTCGACCGCGGGCATCGATCCCCGACGCCTCGTCCCGTCCGTCGACCAGGTGATGCAGCGCTCCGAGGTCCAGGCACTCGTGGAGCGTCACGGCCGGCCGGTCGTGCTTCGCCACGTGCGGGCTGCTCTGGACGAGCTGCGGCGCCGCGCGGGAGACGACGAAGGGCTGGGCGAGGCCACGGCGGCGCTTCCCGCCGACATCGCAGCGCGGGTCGAGGCCGGGGCGCGGCCCTCGCTGGTCAAGGTCGTGAACGCCACCGGTGTGGTGGTGCACACGAACCTGGGGCGGGCGCCCCTGTCCGAGGAGGCGGCGAGGCGCGTGAGCGAGATCGCCTCGTGCTACTCCAACCTGGAGTACGACCTCGAGGGGGGCGGGCGCGGCAACCGGGAGATCCACGCCGAGTCCCGGCTCCGGGAGCTGCTCGGGGTCGAGAGCACCCTCGTCGTCAACAACTGCGCCGCCGCGGTCCTTCTGGCGGTGAACACCCTGGCGGAGGGCCGCGACGTCCTCGTGAGCCGGGGCGAGCTGGTGGAGATCGGCGGCTCCTTCCGCATCCCCGACGTCCTGCGCAAGGGCGGAGCACGTCTCGTGGAGGTGGGTACCACCAACCGCACCCGTATTGGTGATTTTCGGGCGGCGCTGTCTCCCGACACGGGCCTGATCCTGAAGGTGCACCCCTCCAACTTCCGGATCGTGGGATTCACCGAGGCCCCGTCCATCGAAGAGCTGGCGGAGCTGGCCAAAGAAGCCGGCGTCCCCCTCATGGAGGACCAGGGCAGTGGCCTGCTCGAGGCGTTGCCCGGCGCCCTCGCTCCGGAGGCCACCGTCCCCGGGGCGCTGGGCGGAGGTGCGAACGTCGTGACGTTCAGCGGGGACAAGCTCCTGGGCGGCCCGCAGGCCGGGCTCGTGGGCGGTCACCGTGGAATCGTCCAGGCGATGAGACGCAACCCTCTCTACCGTGCGTTGCGGGTCGACAAGATGACGCTGGCTGCCCTCGACGCGACGCTGGCCGCGCACGAAGCAGGACGCGCTGCCACCGACGTGCCGGTCCTGCGGATGATCCGCGCCCCCCTCGGCGAGATCCGTTCCCGCGCCGAGGCCTTCCTCTCCCGGCTCGGCGAAAAGGCTCCCGATCTCGAGCTGACCCTCGCAGAGGCCCAGTCGGCGGTGGGAGGCGGGTCGGCGCCGACGGTCGGAGTCCCCACCGTCGCGATCGCGATCACCCACCCGGCCATCCGGCCTGATCGCATGGCCGCCCTGCTGCGCTCCGGCAATCCACCGGTGGTCGCTCGCGTGGCCGAGGATCGCCTCCTGGTGGACCTGCGCACGGTCCCGCCTGAAGACGAGACGACGCTTCTCGAGGCGCTCGTAACATTCGCCCGTCG
>CAXMOH010000335.1:0-7209 GCA_964194855.1 uncultured Hyphomicrobium sp. | reverse complement strand
ACCTGGACCACGGCGACAGCGCCCTTCGTGCGGACGTCGACGACCTGCGGCAGGTCGCGACACGGTGCCAGCGCCGCCGCCAATCGGGTCTCCATGGCCCGGGCCTGCTCGAGCCGCGGCTCGCCCTCGAACAGGTCCAGGCTCGCGTTCGCCGCCGCGCAAGCCAGGGGATTCGCCATGTAGGTCGGCCCGTGCATCAGCGCATGGGCGGGATCGTCCGACCAGAACGCCTCGAAGACGGTGTCGGTCGCCACCGTCGCCGCAAGGCCGAGGACGCCACCCGTCAGTCCTTTGCCCAGGGTGATGATGTCCGGGATCACGCCCGCCTGCTCACAAGCGAACATGGTGCCGGTGCGACCGAATCCCGTGGCGATCTCGTCGAAGATCAGCAGCACGCCGTGGACATCGCACAGCCGCCTGATCTGCGCGACCGCCGCCGCGGAGTGGAACCGATAGCCCCCCGCCCCTTGCACCAGCGGCTCGAGGATCACGCCGGCCAGTCGCTCCCGGTGGCGTCCAATGAAGGCGTCGAGCTCCGCGACTTGCGCCTCGTTCGCGGGGATGGCGGCCGGGTATTCCTCGAGCAGGTAGCCCTTGAAGTGAGAGTGCATCCCACCTTCCGGATCGGTCACCGACATCGCCCCGAGCGTGTCGCCGTGGTAGCCGTGGCGGAAGCAGACGAAGCGGTTGCGGCCCCGCTCGCCGCGATTCAGCCAGTACTGAACCGCCATCTTCAGCGCGACCTCGACGGCCACCGAGCCGGAGTCCGAGAAGAAGACGCGGTTCAGCTCGCCAGGGAGCAGCGCTGCCAGTCGGCGGGCCAGCTTCAGAGCCGGCTCGTGGTTCAGGCCCCCGAACATCACGTGGGGCATGGTGCGGAGCTGCCTTTCGACCGCCGACACCAGGTGCGGGTGGTTGAAGCCATGGCATGCCGACCACCAGGACGCGATTCCGTCGATCAGCTCGCGTCCGTCGGCGAGGCGGATCCGCACGCCGCTCGTGGAGACCACGGGCAGTGGCATCGGCGCCGTCTTCATCTGTGTGTACGGCATCCAGATGTGGCGGTAGCCGTCGCGTTGCCAGTCCGGCGGCGGCGGGCTGCCGGGGCTCACGTCCGGAGCGGCTCACGGCTGAGGCCGAGCCGCGAGAAGAGACTCTCGTCCCGATCGGTATCCGGGTTGGGCGCTGTCAGCAGCTTCGGCCCGGCAAAGATCGAGTTTGCCCCGGCCAGGAAAGCGAGGGCCTGGAGCTCGTCGCTCATCGACTCGCGCCCGGCCGACAGCCGAACGTAGGACCCCGGCATCAGGAGTCGAGCCACCGCAATCGTGCGCACAAACTCGAGTGGATCGATCTCCGCTTCGTCCGCCAGCGGCGTCCCGGGAATCCGCACAAGGCGATTGATCGGTACGCTCTGGGGGTGCTCGGGGAGCGTGGCCAGTGCATGGAGAAAGCCGATTCGATCCTCACGGGACTCTCCCATGCCGACGATACCGCCGCAGCAGACTCGCATCCCCGCGCGGCGCACGTGGGCGAGCGTCTCCAGCCGGTCCTCGAAGCGTCGCGTTGTGATGATCTCCCCGTAGTGCTCCGGCGATGTGTCGAGGTTGTGGTTGTAGTAGGCGAGCCCGGCCGCAGCGAGCCGGTCCGCCTGCTCCGCCGTGAGCATGCCCAGCGTGGCGCACGTCTCCATCCCCAGCGCCTTGACGCGCTCCACCATCTGGCAGATCGCGTCCAGATCGTCGTCCGGGGCGCTGCGCCACGCAGCTCCCAGGCAATAGCGCGTAGCCCCTGCCGCGCGCGCCTCCTCGGCACACGCCACCACGTCGTCGGGGGCCATCAAAGGCGCTGCCTCGACCCCCGCGTGATAGCGGGCCGACTGCGGGCAGTAGGCACAATCCTCCGGACACCCTCCGGTCTTCACGCTGAGGAGCGCCGAGATCTGGACCTCGTTCGGGCGGAAGCCGTGGCGATGGACGGCCTGGGCTTCGAGCAGCAGGTCGAGGAGCGGCCGCTCGAAGAGCGCGGCGATCTCGTCTCGACTCCAGTCGCGACGCAAGACCGGGGCGCCGGCGGTCTCGGTTCCCATCCCGGGCGTCGTTGCGGTCACAGCACCTCTTCTCCCCACGCCAGGGCCAGGCCCAGGTTGACAGGACGGCGGGGTGGCTCGATTCTCTCATGCCATGCCGTCGCTGGAGGACGTCGCGCGGGGCAAGCTGGCCGAGCTGGAGTCGGAGCGGCTGCGACGCGGGACGGTGCCCACCCCCCGAGGTCCGGGGGCCGTCGTCTGGCGCGCCGGACGCCGACTCCTGTCGTTCTCCAGCAACGACTACCTCGGGCTCAGCCAGCACCCTGCGGTCAAGCAGGCGGCGGTGGCTGCTCTTCTGGAGCACGGCACCGGCGCGGGCGCGTCACGGCTGATCAGCGGAAATCACCCGCTCTACGCCAATCTGGAGGAACGCCTGGCCCGCTTCGAGGGCATGGAGGCCGCCCTCGTGTTCGGCAGCGGCTACCTCGCAAACCTCGGGACCATCCCGGCCCTGATCGGACCGGAGGACTTGTTCCTTGCCGACGAGCTGAGCCACGCCTGCGTCCACGGCGGAGGCCGCCAGAGCCGTGCGGTCCAGCGACGCTTCCGCCACAACGACCTCGCAGACTGTGAGCGGTTGCTCCGCGAGGAGCGACCGCGGCGGCGCCGCTGCCTGATCGCCACCGACGCGGTCTTCAGCATGGACGGGGACCGTGCGCCGCTTGCGGAGCTGGCCGAGCTGGCCCGGACCCACGACGCCTGGCTGCTCGCCGACGACGCCCACGGGCTCGGCCTTCTCGGCGGCGGCGTGGAGTCGCCCCTCCCCGCCACGGGAGTCGATCTCCTGATCGGGACGCTTTCCAAGGCGCTGGGGGGCTACGGCGGGTTCGTGTGCGCGTCGCGGCCGGTCGTCGAGCTGCTCGTCAATCGAGCGCGCACCCTCATCTACTCCACCGGTCTGCCGCCGGCGACGCTCGCCGGAGCCGTGGCGGCGCTCGAGGTCGTCACGACCGATCCCGAGCTTCGCCGGCAGCCGGTGGCGAGGGCGCGGCTGTTCGCCGAGGCATTGGGGCTGCCTCCGCCTCCCAGCGCCATCGTCCCCCTGGTCCTGGGCGATGCGGGCTCCGCGCTCGAAGCCTCGGAGGCCCTGGCCGAGGCCGGCTTCCTGGTCGTCGCGATCCGACCGCCCACGGTGCCGGCCGGTACGGCACGGCTGCGCTTCTCATTCTCGGCCCACCATGCCGACGGCGACGTGCGGGCCCTGGCGCAAGCCGTGGAGCAACTGGGCCTGGTGCCCCGATGAGAACGCTCTTCGTCACGTCGTCGGGCACGGGGATCGGCAAGACGTTCGTGATGCGGGCGCTGATCGGGCGCCTCGCCAGCGAGGGCCGACGGGTCGAGGCCTTCAAGCCCGTGGTCAGCGGCTTCGATCCGGCCGCACCCTCCGCGGGAGACACAGGAGCGCTCCTCGAGGCCCTGGGCGCGCCTGTCTCCCCTGAGCGCGTCGAGCGCGTCTCGCCGTGGCGCTTCGCCGCTCCACTCTCCCCCGACATGGCCGCGAGCCACGAGGGACGGAGGATCGATTTCGACGGCCTCGTGGGCTACTGCCGCCAGCGCCTTGCGGAAGGCACCGACGTGACCCTGATCGAAGGGATCGGCGGCGCCATGGTCCCCCTCGACGAGCGGCACACCGTGCTCGACTGGATCGTTGCGATGGAGATACCCACGCTGCTGGTCGTCGGCAGCTACCTTGGGACACTGAGCCACACGCTGACCGCGGCAGCCGCTCTCAGAGCGCGGGGCGTGGAGCTCCGAGTGGTGGTGAGCGAATCGGAGGAGAGCCCGGTCCCACTGAGCGAGACCCTGGCGACTCTCGCCCGCCACCTGCCTGGAATCGACGTCTGCGCGCTTCCGCGCCTGAGCCCCGACGATCCCTCGAGCCGAGCGGAGCTCGATCGCCTGGTCGAGGCGTGCTGGCCCGACCTCGGGGGCCCGGCGGCCTCCTGAGTCGATCCCCCGCCGAGGGGTCAGAAGGTAAAGACGTAGTCGAACTGCCACCGGTTCATCGTGGAGTCTTCGCCGATGGTCCAGTCGGTGCGGTAGTACGTGACGTTGATGAAGCCGTCCTTGGGCATCCCGACGCGGAGGTCGGCGCGGTAGCCGTCCACGTTGGAGGCGCGCCGGGTGTCCGACTGCGCGTAGGCGAAGAACATCGCGTCCGGCCGGGAGTCGTATCGAGCGACCCGGAGGGCGACCTGACCGGGCTTCTTGTAGTCCCCCACCTGGATCCGGCCGAAGAATGCGGTGTCGTTGTCGGTCCCGCGGCCGAGGACCAGCGGTTCGGTGTCGTCCACGGGTAAGACGGCACCTACGCCGTCTCCAGCGCCAAAGTTCTTGTAGAAGTACAACGAGACCTTCACCGGCCAGCCTTCGATGGACTCGTTCTTCCATTCGAGGAACAGGCTGCCCACGCGAAAATCGCTGACCATCTCACCGGTATTGGGGTTTACCAGGTTCGTCACGTAGCCGGCGTCGATGACCAGGGCGTCCTCGAAGTAGAGCGCAGCCACCGTCTCCGGGCTCGAGATCGCCTCGAAAGCCGCGCCGATGGCCAGGTCGTTCTTCTCGCCAAGGTCGAGGACGGGCACAATCTGGCCGCCGAGCATGTACGAGTCGATGGAGTCCCCGGATTCGTTCAGGACGAACTGGTAGAAGTTGAGATCGAGCTCCTTCAAGAGGCCGCCGGGCTTCCACGCGAACAGCTCCATGGCGCCCTCGGTCACTACATCGTCGTCCCACTGGATGTCCGCGGCGCTCCAGAGCTTTGTGGGAGCGAACTTGCCCGCGACGATCTCCAGGCTGCTCGCTGCCTGCCAGTCGACGTACAGCTCGGCGAGCGCGATCGGCTTCTTGCTGAAGCTCTCGTCGAGGGACTGGTTGTCGGAGATCGGGTTCTTCGGGTTTCCGCTCCTGAGCTGGAAGCCGAGGACCAGGTTGTCGAGGACCTGGCCCTGGAAGCCGAATCGCAGGCGGTAGCGAAGTCGGTCACGCCGGCCGTCGTCGAAGTGCTCCTGCCAGTTGAACCCCTCGTAGCGGAACCGGAAGTCGCCGCTGAAGCTCAGCTTGTCGTACCACTTCTTTGGCTCGGCCTTCTTCTCGGGCGGCGCCTCGGCTTCGTCCTGGGCGACCACGAGGGCGGCTCCCGCCGGGCCGCCAGCCTCAGCCGATCCTCCAACCAGCGCGACACACCAGATGCTCCAGATGAGGTTGCGCATTCTCCCCGCTCTTACCCGACGCCGCCGTGCAGGATCACTGTAAACTCTTGGTCGCATCGAGGAAAATCACGGCGGCATGGTCGCTGCCGCATGGCGACGGGGCTCCGTCGTCCGGAAGGGGATCCAACGATGCGTGCGTCGGGCTTGATCCTGGTCGTCGCACTTCTCCCGTCTGCGGGCGGGGCGGCCGAGAATGGACGCCCCAACGTCCTCGTTGCCATCAGCGACGACCAGTCCTGGGTCAGCGCCTCGGCATACGGGGACCCGGCTGTTTCGACGCCGGCGTTCGACCGCGTGGCTCGCACCGGGGCCCTCTTTACCCAGGCCTTCTCCCCCACCCCCGGCTGCTCGCCCACGCGAGCTGCTTTTCTCACGGGCCGGCACAGCTGGATGATCGAGAACGCGGGGACCCACGCCTCGTCCTTCCCTCGCACCTACGCCACCTGGCCCGATCTGCTCGAGGCCTCGGGCTATGCCGTGGGCGCGACCGGCAAGCTCTGGGGTCCGGGGAACTGGAAGGTGAGCGGGTGGGAGCGAAACCCCGCCGGACCCCCATGGTCCGACCGGGAGCTGAAGCCCCCGGCTGCGGGTCTCAGCGAGACGAACTACTCTGCCAACTTCGCCGATTTCCTCGAGGAACGGCCGAAAGACCGGCCTTTCGCCTTCTGGTACGGCGCCAGCGAGCCCCACCGCTCCTTCGACCCCGGCGTCGGGCTCCGCTCGGGCAAGCGCCTCCAGGACGTCGTCGTGCCGCCGTTTCTCCCGGACACTCCCGAGGTCCGCAGCGACCTGCTCGACTACCTCTTCGAGATCGAGTGGTTCGACCAGCACCTCGGAAACATGCTCGAGGCGCTCCGTGAAGCCGGTGAGCTCGAGAACACCCTGGTCATCGTCACCAGCGACAACGGGATGGCCTTTCCACGGGCCAAGGCCAACTGCTACGAGTACGGCGTCCACATGCCTCTCGCCATGATGTGGCCCTCTCGCATGCCGGGCGGAAGGGTCATCGACGACCTCATCGGATTCGTGGACATCACCGCCACGATCCTGGATGTCGCGGGGGTGGCTCACCCGTCTGAGGGATTTCCGTTGGCCGGTCGGAGCTTCAAGGATGTTCTTCTGTCCAGCGACCAGGGCATCGTCGATCCGAGCCGCGACGCGGTGTACGTCGCGCGGGAGCGCCATTCGTCCTCCCGCTTCAACTCCCTGGGCTACCCCCAGCGCGCCATCCGGACCCACGAGCATCTCTACATCCGAAATTTCACCCCGGAGAGATGGCCCGCCGGCGCACCTCGAAAGTACGGTACGGGTAGCTACGCGACCGACGAGGACGTTCTTTCCCGCACCCTGGGCCCCATGCACGGCGGGTATCACGACATCGACGACTGCCCGACCCTCCGGTACCTGATCGCCCATCACGACGACCCGTCGGTGGCGCGCTACCTGCACCTGGCGGTGGACAAGCGGCCGGCAGAGGAGCTCTACGACATCCGCCGCGATCCGGGATGCCTCGAAAACCTCGGGGCAAACCCGGACTACGCCGCCGTGCTGGTGCAGCTCCGGGGGCGGCTCGTGCGGTACCTGGAGCAGACCGGCGACCCTCGGATCGTGGGCAACGAGGACATCTGGGAGACCTATCCGCGCTACAGTCCGCTGCGGTGGTTCCCGACCCCGGAGTGGGCGCTGGAGAGCCCCGAAAGGGTCCCCCGCCAGGACTGGCTGGAGGAACGCCGGCCCCGCTGATGGGTCCCCGCCCCGCCGGCCGCCTGGGGTAATATGGCCCTCGTTTCAAAGGCAGCAGGATAGCGACGGACGGCTCCGCGCAGCGGATCCGCCTCGCCGCGACAGGGGGATGAAGATGGCCCTGGAAGACGGCTCGCGGCTCGGCCCGTACGAGATCCTCGGGGT
>CAXMOH010000334.1:0-6949 GCA_964194855.1 uncultured Hyphomicrobium sp. | reverse complement strand
TGGTCCCTTCCCTGGCTCACCAGGACCTCACCGAGGGACACGCCGGCAGCGGTGAGGGCTGGGTCGAGTTCGAACGCCTTCTTGTAGTGGGTCGCCGCCAGGCCCTTGTCGTCCTGAGCTTCCAGGACTTGAGCGTAAGCGTACTGGGTCTCCGCGTCGTCGGGATCGACGGTGACGGCCATGGCCAGATCCGTGTTCGCGGCGCCGAGGTCTCCTCTTGCGCTGTTGGCCAGGCCGCGAACGGCATAAGCGCGCGACAACGCGTCATCCACTTCGAGCGCCTTGGTGGCCTCGGTGACCGCGGAATCCCACTCCTCTCGCTTCAAGTGAATGTCGGCCATGCCGGCATGGGCCCCCGGGTCGTTCGGATCGTGCCCGAGGGCCTTCTGGAACCAGGTCTGGGCGTCGTCGACGTTCCCGCTGGCGAGTTGGGCTTCCCCCAGGGTGGCGTGAGCCGCCGCGCTGGTGGGCTCGAGCTCGAGAGTCTCGCGTGCCACGTCGGCGGCTTCCTGGAAGGAACCGGTTCTCGCGAGACTCAGTGCCAGATTGAGGCGAACCGAGACGCTCTTTGGGTCGAGCTCAGCGGCCTTCCGCCCAGCGTCGACGGCTTGCTCGTAGTCACGATACTTCACCAGAGCATCGGTCAACATCGAATACGCTTCGACCTGGTCCTTACCGGAGACATTCTCGCCAACGATGCGAAAGGTCTTGGCCGCGTTTCCCCAGTCTCCCACCTGGTAATAGATGTGCGCGAGCCGAAGCTGGATGTCGTACCTTTCCGGATAATCGCCCACGATCGCCAGAAACCAGCCGCCCGCCCCCTTGATGTCGCCTTCCTCTATCTTCTTTTCCGCCAGCTTGATGGCTGCCTTTACTTCGTTCTTTGACAGCTTTTCCCGCTCCTCCTGAGCAGCGGCGGGGGCGACCACGAGGGCAACAGCCGACAGAAGGGCTGCTAAGATCCACATAGGACGAAACTTCATGGCTTCCTCCTTCGAGGGGTGATGACGCGAGCCTTTGGGGATTCTAGTCCAGCTCACGCGCGGCGGGAAGCCGCAAGCCATCACCTACATCACCGACGGGCTGGTCATCAGGAAGATCCGCGAGCACCTCGACCTCAACCCGCCCGAGGAGCCACGACCACCCCACGGCGTGCGCGACTTCCCGGTCGCTCCCGCTCCGCGGGGGCGCTCAGACGGGCAGGAAGACTCGGGTCTCGAGCAGTGCCCCGGGGAGCGGCGCGAAGCGCATAAACCCGCCCATCTCACGGACCAGGCGATATGCGTCGCCGAGCCGCCCCGTGTCCTTGCCCTTCAGGATACGTCGCTGGTCGTCGTCCGTGAGGCCGGCGGCGTGGGTGAGGGCGAGCATGAGGAAGTCGCGGCGTTGCTCCCGGCCGTCACGACCCCGGAGCAGCACCGGCTTCCGCTCGGCCCGGACATCCAGGGTCGAGCCAGGAGCCACGAATTCCGACAATCCCTGGAGCAGTGCCGCAATTGCCCGGCGGAGGGCGGCGGGCGGACAGCGGGGAAGCGGCGTCCCGGGGGCCAGGGCGCTCCTCAGGCTCAGACCCCTGGACGCCAGCGGCGCCCGCACCGCCTCGGCCACCTCGGCCACCAGTAGGTCGAGCGTCGGCGCCGTTCCGGCAGCGGCGGGGGCGACGCTCGCCACCGGGCGGGCCATCGGGGCGGCGGGAGGGGGGGCCGGACGGGCGGCGGGGGCGGCCACCGGGCGGGAGCCGGCGGGAGCCCGCCCCTCGGCCGGGCGGGAGGGAGACACGCGAGGGGCCTTGGGGGAAGAGGCTTCGGTGGCACCGGTCCCCGCGTCACCGAGGTCTTGAATGACCCGGCGGAGCCGTGCGACTTCGCGCCGGATGCTCCCGACGAGGAGCTCCCCGCGCCGGCCGTCCCCGCTGCCCGTGGCCAACTGATCCGCGTGGGAGAGGATCGTTCCCAGCCCGACCTGAACGTCGCGCACGAAACTCCCCAGGGCTTCGGCGAGCTGCACGTTGGAGCGGATGGCCCGGTGGAGGAGCTCTTCCGAGACCGGATTGGCGTCGGGGCCCGCCTGTCCAGGGTACGCCGGCTGGGCCCCCGCGGGCTGGGACATCACGATCTTTCCCGGAGACCCGGAGGGGGCCTCCCGGACAGGAGCGCGGCTGGCCACGACCGGAACGCCCGGCGCTCTGGGGGCCGGGGCCACGGCAACCGCGGGAGTCGCCAGGGGCGCTCCAGGAGGGTCGGGTCCCGGGGCGGGTCGGGAGCGCGGGGGCTCGCGCTCGGCGAGCGCTGGGGGTGCCGGAGCCGGCGCGGGGGGAGCGGCCGAGGGGCGCGCCGGGGAGGGCCGGTTCCGCAGCAGATCCTCGAACGCCTGGGCAACGACGTCCGGGACGGAGGCCGGGTCGAGCCCCTTCTCCTTCAGGTTGTACTTGTGCGCGATGGCGGTGAGCATCTCCTGCACGACCGCCGCGAAGGTCTCGAGGACCCCCTCGCCCTGGGCGGCCACCGCGGGGAAGGTCTTGCGGCCCCAGGGGTTCAGGGTGCCGTCGAGCTCCGCCAGCGGGATGAGCTCGTCGAGGTCCCGCTTGTTGTATTGCAGGACCAGGGGGACCTTCTCGGGGACGAGGCGGTTGGCCAGGAGGTTGACCTTCATGTTCTCGAAGGCGGTCTGGTTCTCTCGAGCCAGGTTCTTGTGGCTGTCGGCAATGAACACGACCGCGTCCGCACCGGCCAGGACCACTCGCCTGGTGGCGTTGTACTGAACTTGTCCAGGGACCGTGTAGAGCTGGACCTTGAAGTCGTAGCCGGAGACGGTGCCGAGGCTGAAAGGCAGAAGGTCGAAGAAGAGGGTTCGGTCCTGGGCCGTGTTGAGCGAGATGAGGCGGTTGGCCCCCTCGGGGTCGGTCAGGCGGTGGATTTGCTCCAGATTCGTGGTCTTCCCCGACTGGGGAGGCCCGTAGTAGACCACCTTCGACTTGATGGTCCGTTCGCTGAAATTGAACTGGACCATAGCAGAGAACGGGGACTATAGCATGGCGCCTTGACGGGATAAAAGGGCCCCAATATACTGCTTCTTTGGGCATCGGGCCGATGTTTCGGCTCTTCTGGAGGATGGGTCGTCATGGCACAGCGTTGCGACATCTGCGGCAAGGGGCCGCTGTTTGGAAACCGGGTCTCTCACGCTCACAACGTGACGAATCGGCGCTTCAACCCCAATCTCCAGCGCGTCCGTGCGGTCCTCGAGAACGGGACGCACCGGAGGATCAAAGCCTGCACCCGCTGCCTCCGCTCGGGCAAGGTCAAGAAGCCCGGCCACTCCGCCAAGCCGGCCGCCTGAGCCCCCGCAGCCGAAGCCCCCAGTGGCCTCAGAAGGCCGCGATGATGTCGATCTCGACCCTGGCATCCATGGGAAGTCCGGCTGCCTGGATGGTGCTTCGGGCCGGGGCCCGTTTGCCCAGGTACCGGGCGTAGACCTCGTTCATCGCCCCGAAGTCGGCCATGTCGGCCAGGTAGACCGTGGTCTTCACCACGTTCTCGAGACCCATCTTGGCCTCGCTCAGGACCGCAACGAGGTTCTGGAACACGCGCTCCGTCTGAGTGTCCACTCCCCCCTCCACCATGGCACCGGACTCGGGGTCGAGGGCGATCTGACCGGAGCAGAAGAGAAGCCCTCCCGATATGACACCCTGGGAGTAGGGGCCGACAGGCTTCGGGGCATCGTTCGTGGATACGTGCTTGGTTGGCATGTGCGAAGTCTCCTGGGAGGGAAGGGCTGAAGCCTATTTCCAACCGCCTCTCGGATCAAGAGGGCACGGGGCCGGCAACGCTCTGGCGGGCGACGTCTATGACTCCCTTCACTCCGCGGACGGACTTCACCACCCTGTCGAGGTGCTTCAGGTCGTCGATCCGTACGGTGAGCACGATGGAGGCCGTGTTGTCGTCGAAGGTGCGAACCTGCATGTCGCGAACGTCCGTCTTCATCGACGCGAACGTGGCCGTGACGGCCGCGAGGGCCCCGAGGCGGTCCTGAAGATCCACCGCGAGGCGCACCTCGTAGCCACCCTCTCCCCCGTGACCCCACTCGACCTCGATTCGGCGCCCGGGGTCGTAGACGAGGTTGCGGACGTTGGTGCAGCTCTGCGAGTGCACGGAGACACCCTTGCCCCGGGTGATGTACCCGACGATGGGCTCCCCCATGATCGGGTTGCAGCACCTGGCCCGATAAACGAGCAGGTCGTCGGTGCCCTTGACCTTGATTCGCTCCTCGCGTCGCCCGAGGAAGCGCCGCACCGCATCCACCACGGGGCGTGGCTTCTCGGCCTCCTGAGGCTCGGCGAGCTTCTCCGGCGGCAGCAGCCGAGAGAGGACCTGCCGGGCCGAGATCTTGCCGTATCCGACGGCGACGTAGAGGTCCTCGAGCCGCTGGCCCACGCCCAGGTCCTGGGCAAGGGAGGCAATCGGCGAGGAGGCCTTGGCAGCCACTTTCTTGAGGGACAGGTCGAAGCGCCGCAGCTCCCGCTCGAGATGCTTGCGACCGATCTCGAGGGCCTGTTGCTTCTCCGCGGTGTTGAGGTAGTGGCGGATCTTGGACTTGGCCCGATTCGTCACGGTGAGACCCAGCCAGTCCCGGCTCGGGTGGTGGCCGGCGGACGTGAGGATCTCGACGATGTCGGTGTTTTGAAGCTTGTAGCGGAGCGGCACCATCTTTCCGTGCACCCGGGCCCCGACACACTGATGCCCGACCTCGGTGTGGATGGCGTAGGCGAAGTCGATGGGTGTCGCCCCGCGAGGCAGCATCTTGACCTCTCCGCGGGGGGTGAAGCAGTAGACCTCCTCGGGGTACAGGTCGAGCTTGAGCGAGTTGAGGAACTCGTGGGGGTCCTTGACCTCCTGCTGCCACTCGAGGAGCTGGCGCAGCCAGAGAAAGGCATCGTCGTCCTGGCCGACGCCGGTGCGCCCCTCCTTGTACTTCCAGTGGGCGGCGATGCCCTCCTCCGCCACCTTGTGCATCTCGTGGGTGCGGATCTGGACCTCGAAGGGGTGCCCGTCGTCCCCGATCACCGAGGTGTGGAGCGACTGGTACCCGTTCGGGCGGGGCATGGCGATGAAGTCCTTGACTCGCCCAGGCACGGGACGCCAGGTGTTGTGCAGGACGCCGAGCGCGGCGTAGCAGTCGGGAATGGACTTCACCAGCACTCGGAGGGCCACGAAGTCGTAGACCTGGTCGATCTCGATCCTCTGCCGCTTGAGCTTCTGATGGATCGAATGCAGCCTCTTGATCCGCGCTTCGATGGTGGCGTCTAGCCCGGACGTCTCGAGCTTCTCCACGACGGCGCTTCGCACCGTCTCCGTGAAGGCGCGGGCCTGCTTGCGCTTCACCTCGACCCGGGCGGTCAGGGCCTGGTATTCCTCGGGATCCAGAAACTGAAAGGCCAGGTCCTCGAGCTCGTTCTTGATCTTCGCCATTCCCAGGCGGCCGGCGAGGGGCGCATAGATGTCCATCGTCTCGCGGGCGATCCTCACGCGACGCTCGTCTGGTAAGTGTTTGAGAGTACGCATGTTGTGTAGACGGTCGGCGAGCTTGACCAGGATGACCCGGATGTCGTCCACCATGGCCAGGAGCATCTTCCGGTAGGTCTCGGCTTGCCGCTCCTCCGTGGTGGCATACGGGATTTTGGAGATCTTCGTCACCCCCTCCACGATGTGCAGCACGTCGCCCCCGAAATACTCCTGGACCCTGTCGGGTGTCGTGAGGGTGTCCTCGAGGACGTCGTGGAGCAGGCCGACGGCCACGCAGATGGGGTCCATCCTCATCTCGGCGAGGATGTTGGCCACCTCCAGAGGGTGGACCAGATAGGGCTCGCCCGACGCTCGGACCTGTCCCTTGTGCTCGACGGCCGAGAAGACATAGGCCTTCCGGAGGATCTCGAGGTCGGCCTCCGGATGGTGGCCTTTGACGGTTTCTTGTATGTCTTCGAAGCGGATCATGTCACTCGCTTCAGTCTAGTGCCGTTCCAACTTGTCGCGCCACTGGAGGGCCTGGAGGTGTGGAGGGCCGCCTGCGGGCTCGAGTCCCGGCATTCCTGGGCAGCGCTGGAGCGGCACGGAGCCCGCCCGGGACAAGCGCAGAGTCCCTTGACTCCGGTTTCTTCTGGCGACTATAATCGGCCTTTCTCCAGAGGCTCTTTGTAATCAACGACTTTCCCAGGAGATGGTCGAATGAGAATCCCATATCGCGCGCCCATGCTCGCCGCCCTTCTCGCCCTCGTGGTGGGTGGGGTCGGCTGCGACCTGATCAAGGCCAAGGCGGCCTTCAAGGACGGTAACAAGCTCTACGAGCAAGAGAGCTTCCGCAATGCCATCGAGGAGTACGAGCGGGCAGTCGCCCTCAAGCCCGACTTCGCCGAGGCGCACGCCTACCTCGCGAGCGCCCACCAGTCCCTCTTCCACCCAGGGGAGGAGGGCGAGGAGAACCGGATGCACCTCGATAAGGCCATCGAGCACTACGAGGCGTCGCTCGAGGTCAACAAGGGCGGCACGCCCAACCTCGAAGCCGTCCGGCTGACCGCCCTCAGCTCCCTGACCGGCATCTACTCCGACCCTCCGGTCGAGAACTTCGAGAAGGCGCTCTTCTGGGCGGAGGAGCTGGTGAAGGACGACCCGGACGACATCAAGAACATGTACGGGATAGCGAACCTCTACGAGAAGTTCGAGCGCGTGGACGACGCCGAAGCCACCTACGTGCGGGTGGTCCGGGACAACCCCGAGGACCCCAAGGCCTGCGGCGCCCTGTCGGCCTTCTACAACAAGCCTCTCTGGGACCGTGAAGGGAATGTCTGGACCGAGGAGAGCGAGGGTCCCCGCCGGTCGCGGTTCGAGGACACGATCCTGATCATGGAGAGCTGCGCGGAGCTCGACCCGAACGACGCCAGTGGCTACTACAAGGTGGC
>CAXMOH010000333.1:0-3651 GCA_964194855.1 uncultured Hyphomicrobium sp. | reverse complement strand
GGGCCCCCGGAGACGCACCTCGACTCTCTCCCGACCGTCCGCTCCCCGCTTCCTTCGGTACGTTTCCATTGCTACCCGCGCCTCCACGCCCTGCGACGACCGCTCACGGGAGCGTCGCTGTCTTGCGAGGGGGTCCTTCGTAATTCTCTGGAGAGCTCCCGACCGCGGAAACGGCGGCCCGAGCCATGCTGGCTCATTCGTTCCGTCAGCCAAACCCACCCAGCTTACTACGGCCGCGCTGCGCGACCGAGGAGCGTGATAGTCTGCCGCCGACCTGCCCTCAAGGAGACTCCATGATCCCTCGTTACTCGCGCCCGGACATGGCGCGCCTCTGGTCGGACGAGAGCCGCTTCGGGAAGTGGCTTGCGGTGGAGATCGCCGCCACCGAGGTGCTGGCCGAGCGCGGCATCGTCCCGCCCGAGGCTCTCACCGCCATCAAGGAGAATGCGCACTTCGAGGTGAGCCGCATCGAGGAGATCGAGAACGAGGTTCAGCACGACGTCATCGCGTTCGTGTCCGCCGTCGCGGAGAACGTCGGGCCGGAGGGGCGGTGGCTTCACTACGGCCTCACCTCCTCCGATGTGGTCGATACGGCTCTCGCGATGCTCATGAGGGACGCCTGCGACCTGATCAGGCCCGGGCTCATGGGTCTCATGGGGGCCGTGAAGGAGAAGGCGCACCGTCACCGCAACGCCCCGATGATCGGCCGGACCCACGGCGTGCACGCAGAGCCCATGACCTTCGGTCTCAAGATGGCGCTCTGGCACTCGGAGCTCCAGCGCCACCTCGTCCGGCTCGACAGGGCGCGGACCACCATCGCCGTGGGCAAGCTGTCGGGAGCGGTCGGAACGTTCTCCCATCTGCCTCCGGACGTCGAGGAGGCGGTGTGCGGCCGGCTGGGCCTCGTGCCCGTTGCCATCTCGTCGCAGATCCTGCAGCGCGACCGTCACGCCGAGGTCATGACCACCCTCGCTCTCATGGCGGCGAGCCTGGAGAAGTTCGCGACCGAGATCCGGGCCCTTCAGAAAACAGAGGTCCGGGAGGTCGAGGAGCCGTTCGGGCGGGGACAGAAAGGCTCCTCGGCCATGCCCCACAAGCGCAACCCCATTGGCTGCGAGCAGGTGAGCGGGCTCGCCCGGCTGGTCCGGTCGAACGCGCTTGCCGCACTCGAGAACGTCCCGCTCTGGCACGAGAGGGACATCTCCCATTCCTCCGTCGAGCGGGTGATCATTCCGGACAGCTTTCTGGCCCTCGATCACATGCTGCACCGCTTCACCCGGATCGTCGCGGGGTTGACGGTGAACGAGGAGAGGATGCTCGAGAACCTGGAGCTCGGGAGAGGACTCGTCTTCTCCGGTCAGCTCCTTCTCGAGCTGACCGCCCGCGGGATGCGGCGCGAAGACGCGTACCGCGTGGTGCAGGCTCACGCAATGGAGGCGTGGAAGGGTGGCGAGGACTTCGGGGCGCGGGTGCGCGAGGACCCCGAGATCCGAAAGATCCTGACGGAGGCCGAGATCGACCGTGTCTTCCAGCTCGAACGGTACCTCGAGCACGTTCCCGCGATCTTCGCGCGCGTCTTCGGGGCCGATTCGGCGGGGTCGGAGGTCGGTTGAGGAGCGGGTGAGCTGGCCGGTGGGTTGCGGTCAGACCAGGTAGAGTGCCGAGCTGCGACGACGCTTGTCGGCGCGGCGGTCCAGGGCGGCCTCATCAACGATGCCGTTGCCATTCCCGTGCCCATTCCCGTTTCCGTTGCTGTGGCCGTTTCCGTTCCGGCGCTCGCCGCTGCGTCGATCCACGACGATGGCAACGCCGGGGGCCCCGCCGAGCAGCGTCCTGAGCAGGGGAACGGTGGCGACCCGAGCCGGGTTGACGACCACGACCGGCGCATCGGCCAGGGTCTGCCGCTCGACGCATCCGGAACAGATGCCGTGGCTCACGCCAGGATCGTGAAGGGGCTCCTTGGAGCCCATGTACCTCTGGCACCAGGCGCAGACAGTAACCATCGCGGACCTCGTCCTGAAGGGACGCTCCTCACGCAGCGCGCTGCGTCCGGCGAGTCTAGCGCAGGCCGCCGGCCAGGGGAAGCCCCTTTTTGGCCGTGGCGGAAATGCTGGCGCTCTCGCCGCGGGGACCGGCCCCGAAGACGCGGGGATCGGATACCATTCGAACAATGACCCTCGAAAACGAGCGGCACCAGTCCCCCGCGGGCCGCAGCGTGGTGGACGACGATCACTTCCACGACCAGTGCGGCCTCTTCGGCATCGTCGGTCACCCCGAGGCCGCTCACCTGACATACATGGGCTTGTATGCCCTTCAACATCGTGGACAGGAGGCCGCGGGGATCGTGGCCAGTGACGGCAGCCAGCTCCGGCTCGAGAAGGGCATGGGCCTCGTCAACGACGTCTTCAACGAGGCTCGGCTCGCGGCGCTGCCAGGCGACCGGGCCATGGGGCACGTCCGCTACTCGACCGCAGGCGAAACCGTGGCCTCGAACGCCCAGCCCTATCTCATCGAATGCCATCGGGGCCCCATCGCCGTCGGGCACAACGGCAATCTCGTGAACGCGGCCATCCTGCGCCAGGAGCTGGAGGCGGCGGGCTCGATCTTCCAGTCGACCTCGGACACCGAAGTCATCCTCCACCTCTACGCACGCAGCCACCGCGAGCACCTCGAGGACGCCATCGCTGCGAGCCTCTCCAAGGTGATGGGCGCCTTCTCGCTGCTGTTCATGACGCCGACGGCGCTCGTCGCCGCCCGGGACCCCTGGGGCTTCCGGCCGCTGGTCATCGGGCGGCTGGAGGGCGCCACGGTCATCGCGTCGGAGACGTGTGCTCTCGACCTGATCGACGCCGAGTACGTGCGCGACGTCGAGCCGGGGGAGATCGTGGTGGTGGATGAAGAGGGAATGCGTTCCTTCAAGCCTTTCCCCCCCGAGTCGTCGGCTCACTGCATCTTCGAGCACGTCTACTTCGCCCGTCCCGACAGCCTCGTCTTCGGGCGCACGGTCCTGCAGTCGCGGCTGTTGCTCGGGCGGCAGCTCGCCCGGGAGGCGCCGGCCGATGGCGACGTGGTGGTGCCGGTCCCGGACAGCGGGATGGGGGCCGCCCTCGGCTACGCGCAGGAGAGCGGCCTTCCCTTCGAGTGGGGCCTCATCCGCAACCACTATGTCGGCCGGACGTTCATCCAGCCGAGCCAGTCGGTGCGCACCATCGGCGTCAAGATCAAGCTCAACCCGGTCCGCCAGGTTCTGGAGGGCCGTCGGGTGGTCCTCATCGACGACTCGATCGTGCGGGGCACCACGTCCAGGAAGCTCGTTCGAATGGTTCGAGAAGCGGGGGCCCGCGAAGTGCACGTGCGGATCAGCTGCCCTCCCACCACGGGCCCGTGCTACTACGGGATCGACACGCCGCTCAAGAGCGAGCTCATCGGGGCAAACCATACGGTCGACGAGACCAGGCGGTACATCGATGCCGACAGCCTGGCCTATCTCACGCACGAGGGGCTGCTCTCGGCTGTCGAAGATCCCGACCAACAGCGTCACTGCACCGCCTGCTTCTCCGGCCGCTACCCGGTAGCGGTGCCGGTGCCGAGCGAGTCGCAGATGCGCCTGTTCGAGAAGGCGCGGACCTGATCCAGATTTCGGATGCCGCG
>CAXMOH010000332.1:0-4035 GCA_964194855.1 uncultured Hyphomicrobium sp. | reverse complement strand
CCCCCTTCTAGCCCTCGGCCATCTCCACGATCTTCTGGGCCGCCCGCTCCGCTCCGGAGATGTCCGGGGTCTTCGGGAAGGGCTGGGCCAGCACCTCTTCGAGTGCCCCTCCGATGCGGCCGGTGTGCAGGTCTTCGTTCGATGCAAACACGGCGGGGAGGCAGTCCTTCATGCCCTCGACGAGGATCGGGTACTCGGGAAAGTCCCCCCGGTCCGTGTAGACGAGACGGGTCCTGGCTCCGATGCAGTCGGTGACGATGCCGTAGCCCGGCTTGCTCAGCACCACGTCGACGGCGCCGACGAGCTCCGGGTAATCCAAGCTCGCTCCTTCGAGCTCTGCTCCCTCCAGCCGGCGCACGTTCGACGGAAGCGGCTTCCCGCTTGAGGGCCCGGTGAGGACGAAGCGGTACTGCGAGAGCGCGCCGTACGCCGCCAGATCCATCTCCGGCAGCCCGACGCCTCCGAAGGAGAGAAGGACCGTGGGCCCCTCGCCCAGCTCGAGGCGTTGGCGCACGACGTCCCGGCTCACCCTGGGCCGCCGCGCCACCAGCGGGATGTCCTCGATGCGGGGGAAGGCACTGAGATCCCCGGAGAAGGGAAGCCGCAGCAACAGGGTTGCTCCGGCGTACGCCGCCCGTGACGTCGCGGCCGCCTCGCCCAGGGTGGGCTCGCGCTTCGCGAGGTGATCGTAGATCCAGTCCCATGAGAAGTTGCCGAGCGCAACCGATCTCACCTTCGCGGCCGTGGCCGCGGCAAACGCCGAGGGAGGGATGTCACCGAGGACCAGGCGCACCCCTTCCTCCTTCAACCACCTGGCCTCGCTGTCCACCAGCACGTCCAGGTTCGCCGCGAACACCTTCCACCGCGCCACCGTCGCGGTCTCGTCGGTGATGAGAGCGTCCCTCTGCTCGAGCCCCACGTCACACTCGAGCCGCCGGACGGTGAGCGGCGGCGCGACGACCCCCTCAAAGAGGTACGGCGGGGCCGACGTCGCCACCGTGATGGGGAGCGTCGGGGCCTTCTCACGGACGACCCGCAGCACCTCCGCGGTGCGCGTGGCGTGTCCGTAGCCGTGACCCGAGACGTAGACGGCGATCATGCTCGGCTCAAGGGTAGATCCGGTACAGCATCCTGGGGAAGGCGATGGTCTCCCGGAGGTGCTCGATCCCACAGATCCACGTGATCACCCGCTCGATGCCCATTCCGAAGCCGGCGTGGGGAAAGGTCCCGTACTTCCGCAGATCCAGGTACCACTGAAACGCCTCTTCCGGGAGCTCGTGCTTCTTGATGCGCTGGAGCAGGACCTCGGGATCGGCCAGCCTCTCCCCGCCCCCGACGATCTCGCCGTAGCCCTCCGGGGCGAGGATGTCGGCGGAGAGGCTGAGCTCCGGACGCTCGGGATCGGAGGCCATGTAGAACGCCTTGGTGACTGCCGGGAACCGGTGCACGACCACGGGCTTGTCGTGGGCCTCGGCAATGACCGTCTCGTCGGTCCCGCCGAAGTCGCTCCCCCACTTCGTCTCGGATCCCTTCGCCTGGATCAGCCTGATCGCATCGTCGTAGTGGAGCCTGGGGAACGGTCTGGTGACGTTCTCGAGCTTCGAGAGGTCCCTCTCGAGGACCTCGAGCTCGGGCTTGCGCGTCTCGAGGGCCTGCTCGACGACCGCGCAGACGAGCCCCTCCGCCAGGGCGATCGCGTCGTCCAGGTGGGCAAAAGCGATCTCCGGCTCCACCATCCAGAACTCGGTCAGGTGGCGGCGGGTCTTGGACTTCTCGGCACGGAACGTGGGCCCGAAGCAGTACACCTTGCCGTGAGCGGCGACGGTCGCCTCGTTGTAGAGCTGCCCGCTCTGGGTCAGGTACGCCATGCCCTCGTCGAAGTAGGGGACACCGAACAGCGTCGTCGTCCCCTCGCAGGCGGCCGGAGTGAAGATGGGCGTGTCCACGAGGATGTAGCCCTGGTCGTCCAGGTAGTCGCGGGTGGCCTTGATCACCGTGTGGCGCACACGCGCGATCGCGTGCTGGCGCGTCGAGCGCAGCCACAGGTGACGGTTCTCCATGAGGAAAGCGGTCCCGTGCTCCTTGGGCGTGATCGGGTAGTCGTGCACGCTGTCGAGGACGCTGATCGCGCCCACGTCGATCTCGTAGCCCCCCGGGGCCCGATCGTCCTGCCGGACCTGGCCCTTCAACTCGAGCGACGACTCTTGACCGGCTCCGTCCACGGCCTCCCAGGACTCCGGCGGCACGGCCTTCTTCGACACCACGGCCTGGGCGTAGCCGGACCCGTCGCGGACGGTGAGGAACCTGAGCTTGCCGCTCGAGCGCTTGTTGTGAAGCCAGCCGCGGACGATCACCTCCTCGTCCACGTGGGTGTGAAAGTCTCCGATCCTCACGGCATCCATCTTCGTCTCCCTACGCGAGCTCCTCGATGTGACGTGCCAGTGTGCGCCAGAGCCTCTCCAGCTCGGGGTAGCGCGACAGGACCCACCGGGCGTGGGCCAGCGTCCGCGGCATGTAGGGTAAGTAAACCGGGTTGTCGCGCACGGTCGCCATGTAGCCAAAGGTGCCCAGCGCCTTCAGCGTCCGCTGGACCGACATCAGCTCGAAGCGTCGCCGAAACAGCTCTCGCGACTCTCCCGGCACGGCCTGCTGGCGAAACCTCTCGGCCAGGGCGCCGGCGAGCTCCTCGGGGACGTCCACGTACGCGTCGCGGAGCAACGAGGCGAGATCGTACGTCGCCGGGCCCATCCTCGCGTCCTGGAAGTCGATCCAGAAGAGCCGATCCTGATGCAGCATCAGGTTCCGGCTGTGGTAGTCCCGGTGACACAGAGTCCGGGGCCACGAGGCGATCTCCTGGCAAAGCACGTGAAAGGCTTCCGAGAGCGTGGCTCGATCCTCCACCGTCAGCTCCCGACGCCGGTGGCCCTCGAGATAGTGCTTCTGGAAGTAGTGCAACTCCCAGCTGAGCTTCTCGATGTCGAAAGCGATCCGGAAACAATCCACGCGCTGAGCCCCCTCGGCCGCCTTTGCCTGCAGCACGACGATGGCGTCCACGGCCTCGAGGTAGAGCTCCTCGCGCCGCGCCGCGCTCGCGTCCCTGAGCGCCTCCTGCAGCGTCTGATCTCCCAGGTCCTCCTGAAGGACGACACCCCGCGCGCCGTCGACGTCGATGATCCCGGGGACTCCGAGCCCGTAGCCATCGAGCAGATCGCGCACGCCGAGAAAGCTCAGCTCTTCGGCGACGAACGGCTGGGGATAGAGAGCGAGAACATAGCTCTTCGACCCGGCCCCGACTCGGAAGTATCGGCGTGTGGAGGCGTCGCCGGAGAGCGGGGTGATCTCGAGGGACTCGTCGGAGCGGCCCTTCCAGTCCGCGAGATACTCCCCCACGGGGCCCTCCAGCGCTCCGTTCTCGGCAACCGAACCGATCGTGTCCCTGGTCTCGCTCACTTCAGCTGCACCCACGCCATTCGCTCTCGATACTCGACTCGTCCCCCGGCCTCGGCCCCGCGCTCGAGAGCTCGACGCGGGAGCACCGCAACGCCCTCGGCCCGCTCGTTCCGGCCGACCACGCCCCCGGACACCACGACCGCTTCCCGCACCTGCGCCCCTTCTTCGACAGTCGCGCCGTCCCACAGGACCGACCGCTCGACCCGCGCGCCCGCGCCGATTCGAGCCCCCGCTCCCACGACCGATCGTCTGAGCCGAGCCGACGAGCTCACCTGGGCGGCGGGGTGAACGAGGGCGCGGTCACGCCCGCGCCCCGGCAACAACCGAAGCTGAGTGTCGCGGTACGGCGTGGGGCGGCCGAAATCGTACCACGCACCCTTGACCCGCACGCCGGCCACGTGCCCGCCCTCTGCCACCAGGGGGGCGTATAGATCGAGCACCGTGTCCGAAGCCCCTTCGGGCAGGAGGTCGAGCAGGACCGGGTCCATCACGTGAACGCCCGTGAAGAGTGAGACCGTGCCCCGGGTGCGCCTCGGTCGCTCAGCGAGAGAAAGCACGGCGCCACTCCGATCGGTCACCACGGGC
>CAXMOH010000331.1:0-3145 GCA_964194855.1 uncultured Hyphomicrobium sp. | reverse complement strand
CAAACCGCGCAAGTATATCAACGAGCCCGGTCCTGCCACCCCGATCGTCTTGATCCAGACCCTCGGCCCCCTGTTATGCTGAGGGGGCATGGGACACGATCACTCCCACGGCCCACCGCGGGGCCTGGCCAGCCGGCGCCTGGCCGTCGTTCTGGCCCTGACCCTGGGGTTCCTGGCGGTCGAGGTGGCAGCGGGCCTTCTGACCGGGAGCCTGGCGCTCCTGGCGGACGCGGGCCACATGCTCACCGACGTGGGCGGGCTCGTCCTGGCGCTGGCCGCCATGAAGTTCTCCGAGCGGCCGCCCACTCCAAAGCGCACGTACGGCTACCATCGGGTCGAGATCCTGGCCGCCATGACGAACGGCCTGGTGCTCCTCCTGGTCGCCGGCTACATCCTCCTGGAGGCCTGGGAGCGCTTCTCCCACCCGACGCCGGTCGCAAGCGGGCCCGTGCTGGTGGTTGCGATCGTGGGCCTGGCCGTCAACGTCACCGGGGCACTCCTTCTGCACTCCGGCTCCCGGTCCAACCTCAACGTGCGGGGAGCGTACAACGAGGTCCTGGCCGACGCCGCGTCCTCGGTGGGCGTCATCCTGGGCGCCGCAGTGATGATGGCGACTGGCTGGTACTGGGTGGACCCCGTGGTGGCGCTCCTCATCGCCATCTTCATCCTGCCGCGGACGTTTGCACTCCTGCGGGATGCCGTCCAGGTCCTTCTCGAGGGCACCCCCCGGGAGGTGGACATCTCCGCCGTTCGCGAAGCGATGGAGGACGTGTCGGGCGTGAAGACCGTCCACGACCTGCACGTCTGGACGTTGACCTCGGGCGTCCATGCGCTCTCCGCCCATGCGCTCCTCCAGGACGGCGCGCCACACGGAGAGGTTCTGGCAGCCCTCCGGCATCGGGTCACGCACCACTTCCCAATCACCCACGTGACCGTCCAACTCGAAGAACGCTGCTGCGGGGAACATGCGCATGCGTAACAGTTCCTCGAATGCCATATAGTTCCTCGAACGCTCTTTAGACCCCGTTCGAGGAACAGTCCGTCGTTCCGTCGTTCCGTCGTTCCGTTGGTCACATCTCGTGCAACTCCGGGTCCACGCTCGGGGGCAGCATTCTCCGCAATCGTCCTCGGCCCTTCTTCTTCCCAGCGTCCGGGTCCTTCTCCTCGTCGCCGCCCAGGAGGCCGCCGAAGGGATCTCCTTCGAGCACCTCGCCCATGTCCTCTTCGATCTTCTCGGGGTCCTCGCCGGCCTCCATGCGTCGGAGGGCCTCCTCCATGCCACCGGCCACGGGCAGGCCGGTCGCGTCGAAGAGCTTCCTCATGAGATGAGCCCCCTGGCGCGGGTCGTTCTCGTCGAGAGACTCCATCTCACCGGCCAGCGCCTGCATCGCCCGCTCCAGGCGAGCCTCGTCGACCTCGGGCTCGGTGGAGTCCGGCTTCTGCGGCTCCGTGCGACCCTTCGAGATCGCAAACGCCGAGGCCCGGCGGGTGAGGCCCTCTTGCTTGCAGTCCGGGCAGGGCGGGATCTTCCCGGTGTCGATCTTTCGGGAGAGGAAGTTGAACAAGCGGTGACAGTGCGGGCAATAGAACTCGTAGATCGGCATGGACGTCGCGGCTCCGTGGAAGTGGTCCGACCCACGATTCTACGCGAATCGGGGACGCCCACGCAGGCGGTGTACCATGGCCGGAGAGGAACCCTCTGACGGCACCGACCGGATGGGGCTCGAGCACGATCCGATTCCGGAATGGACGGGTGGGGGCAGGAAGCCTCCGGACGCGTGAGCTATTCGACTGCCGGGCGTACGCGCTCGGTGTTCTCGCACGCTTCGTAGAAGCCGACCTGCTCCAGGGCGTCTGCCATCAGTCGGGTCGACTCGCGCACCGGAGGCTTCTCCATGTCCGGCGCCACGCGCTGTGCGGCCTCCAGAAACGTCATCATCCAGGAGGCCACGGCCACCACCGACTCCTTCGGGAGCCTGGCCCCGAGAGACAGGTCGATGTTGACCCGGGCGTCGTCCTCGACCGTGAAATACGACAGAGCGGGCCGTTGGGCGAGAATTCCTGCATGGCTGCGGCGAAGAAGGTCCGTGGCCATACCCGTGCCGAGGTGCGTCCAGGTCGACTCGACGAGGAAGTGGATGGCCCACCCGAGGAGACTGCCGTCGACACCGTCCGGGTCCGCCTCGACCTCGATGACCTCCACATCCTCCTCGGGCACCACCGGTGGCTTGAACTGCGGGGCCGGGGGGGCGTCGTCGCCGCCGGCGGCTCGAGGCCCCCCGAGCCGCCCCCACAGCTGCGCCAGCTGCACCTGGGCGGCGGCGCGCACCTCTACATGGTGGCTTCTCGCAACGAGCCGCTCGAGATAGGTCACATCCTCGCGTCGCGTCAGATACCGGACGAGAATCTGGCCCACGTGACGATCGTCTTCGTACGGAAAGAGGAGGGCCCGGTCCCGGATCTTCTTCGCCGCTTCCTGGCGAAGGAAGAAATGCCGCTCGCTCTCGACGATTTCGATCAAGCGGCCGTCGGCATTCTCCTCCGGATCGAGCCTCTCGATTCGGTGGAGAAGCTCGTCGTCCGCCAGACCCAACCAGCTTTCCGGGAGGACCTCGTCGTCGGGCCCTTCGTGCCAGGGTCGGCGGCCGCGGTCCTCGTCACCTGCATCGGGGGCCTCGGGGGTGTCGTCGGAGTCGTCCACGGGGCCCAGTGTAACTCAGGCCCGCTCGTACTCGATGTAGCGCGCCGTCTCGTCGGCCACGTCCTTGCCGAAAAGGGCCTCGACCACGTGAAAGGCCATGTCGATCCCGGAGGCGACGCCCGCAGAGGTCATGACCCCGTCCTCCACGAAACGGGACTCCCGATCGACGGTGATGTTCTTGCCCAGGGAGGCCAGGAGGCCGAACGCCCCCCAGTGGGTGGTGGCCCTGCGGTTGTCCAACAACCCCGCTCGCGCCAGGAGGAGTGCGCCCGTGCAGACGGACGCGGTCTTGCGGGCGGCACCCGCGGTGCTCCGAATCCAGTCGATCGTTTCCGCCTCCTGCAGGAGCGGGCGCGTGCCAAAGCCCCCGGGCACGATCAGGAGATCGATCGCAGGGGCGTCTTCAAAGGAGTGGCGCGGCTGCACCCCGAGGCCTCCGGTCGC
>CAXMOH010000330.1:0-4203 GCA_964194855.1 uncultured Hyphomicrobium sp. | reverse complement strand
ACGGCCAGGTTCGTCCGGTCCCGGGGAACCAGCCGATGGCGGCATCGGACCGACACGGCCCGCGGCCGGGGTCTCAGCACGATGTCGTCGTGCATGTCGATGGTCTGGAAGAGCGTCCGGAGCTCGTGATACCCGTCGGCCCGCAGCCCGAGCACCTCCAGACCCAGGTTGATCTTGGCGTAGCTCCTCACCCGCAGCACGCGAGGCATCACCGCCCTCCCAGGAGTCGGCGCGCCTCGGTGGCGTCGATGGGGCGGTATCCCCCGTGGGGAGGGAACTCGAACACGGCCGAGGGCAGCGAGATGCCGATCTCCGCCTCCTCCACGGTCACCTCGAGCTTCGTGCCATCGGGGAGCACGGCCTCGATCCGCTCGGGCAGGCGTTCGCCCCAGCCCGCGCGGAAGGATCGGAGCCGAGGCGGGCTCACCCCCACCAGCAAATCCATGAGCTCAACCGGGGCCAGGGCTACGCCGAGGAGGGCATCGAAGTCGGCAGCGGTGGCCGTCCCCTCGAGGACCGCACGGTGCCGGGGAAAGACGGCTGTCAGACGGTCGCCTCGCACCACCGCGACCAGACGCGCCCCGGCGCTCCCCGGGATCTCGAGCCTCACGAACCCTGGCCGACGGAACGCCACGATGATGGGGCTGCGACCGCGCACGCCTTCCCCCTTGACGGACACACGGAGGCTGCCCGAGTAGATGCCGGCGGCCGCGGCCTTCTGTGCGGCCCGGGGCGGAGGAGGGTTCCAGGTGGCGCAGCTTCCGACGGCGAGCGCCAGGCCGACGACCAGGGCTCTAGGGACTCGGCGGTGTCGGCTCCTGCTGCTGGGCCCGAAGGACCCCCTGTGCCTCACGGATCTTGGCCTCCACACGCGGACGGTCCAGCTCGCTTTCCTCGTCGTCGCCTTCGAGTGCCTGCTGCCAGTAGGGCAGGGCTTCGGCCACGCGACCGCGCTTCGAGAGAATGTCTCCGAGGTGGTCGAGGATGACGGCGTTGTTGCCGTCCCGGTCGAGGGCCGTGCGGACCGCCTGCTCGGCAGCCTCGAGACGGTTGAGGCGGTAGAGGGCCCAGCCCATGCTGTCACGGTACGCGGCGCTGCCGGGTTCCATCTCGACCGCCTTCTCGATGAGCCCGAGCGCCTCCTCGACGCGGACGTTGCGATCCGCGTTCATATAGCCCAGGTAGTTGAGCACGGGCGCCGAATCGGGCTCGAGCTCCAGCGCCGCACGGAAGACCACCTCGGCCTCGTCACCGCGCTTCTGCCGCTCGAGCACCGCACCGAGCTGGAACAGGACCTGCAGGTTCTCGGGGTCGATGTCCCTCGCTTGCCGCAGGACCCGCTCGGCCTCCGTAAACATCTGGGCCCGTCGGTAGAAATCGGCCACGCGCCCGAGCACCCGGGTGTCATCGGGGGCGCTCTCGCGAAGCGTCTCGATGAGCGCCACACCCGCGGCCTCGTCACCGGTCTCCCGCAGGAGCGTGGCTTGAAGACCGGTGAGGTCGGGATCGTAGGGGAAGCGCTCGCGGGCCTCGCGTACCGCAGCCAGCGAGGCCTCGAGCTCCCGGGCCCGGTAGAGAGCTTCGGCGTGAAAGCTCAGCAGGTCGGCGCTGGGAGGAGCTCCCCCTTCCTGGGCACGCTCGAACACCTTCGCCGCTTCGGAAAAGCGGCCGAGCTGCTGGTAGGCAAAGCCCAGGTGGACGAGGAACACCCGGTCGTTGCCGGGGGCGTCGGGGTCGGCGAGATCAGGCCGCGCCAGGATCTTCTCGAGGAGCGCCGCCGCTGTCTCGAACTCCCCCTGCGCCTCGGCGATCGTGACCTTGAGGTACGCATACTTGAGGTTGTCCGCATCCGCCGCGATCAGCAGGTCGGCGACCTGACTGGCCTCGTCGAACCGGCGCAGGTCCCGCAGCGCCCTGCACTTGAGGTCGAGGGCAAAGCGGTTCTTCGAGTCGAGCTCCAGCACCGCGTCGGCCTGCTCCAGCGCCTCGTCCAGGCGGTTCTCCTGCTGGAGAATGTCGCCGAGGGACAGATGCACTCGGATGTCGTTCGGCTCGGCCTCCAGGGCCTTGCTGAAGTACTCGATGGCCTGCTCGGGCTGGTCGCCGTCCTTGTAGATCTCCCCGAGAATCTGATAGGCCCGGGCGGAATCGGGTTGGAGCTCGAGCGCCGTGCGCAGCACCTCGGCCGCCTCGTCGGACTCGCCTGCCAGCAGCAGGTGCGTGCCGCTCTGGACGTGGGCTTCGAAGTTCCCGGGGTCCAGGCGGAGGTACAGGTTCCAGATGCGTGCCGCGTCGCGGTGCTCCTGGAGCTGGCCGTAGATGCCAGCCAGATTCAGCAGCGAGTGTCCGTCGCTCGGGCGCAGCCGAGCCACCTCTTCGTACTCCGCAGCCGCCTTGCGGATGGTGCTCTGGGCCTCGGCACCCACCGCCTGGATCTGGTAGAGCTGGGCGAGGATCAGGTGCGCATCGGCATCTTCGGGGCCCAGCCGGACGGCTTCCCGGGCCTCGGCTGTAGCCTCCTCGAGGCGTCCCATCTCGCGGTAGAGCCGAGCCGTTTCCACACGGACGGGGGCCGCAGCCGGATCCAGCTCCTGGGCACGGCCAAACTCCGCGAGCGCCGTGGCGCTGTCACCGATGAGGCGAGCCTGCAGCCCCAGGCTGTAGTGCAGATAGGCCTCGGCACGGCTCGGTGGCCCGGGGACCAGGGACACCGACGCCGCCTCTCCGGCATGAGGCACAACAGCGAGCAGAACGGCGAGCAGTGTGGGCATGACAGGACGACGACCCCCCTCTCGACGATTGTCCCACGCGTTTTCCGAAGGAGTCAAAGGAGCCCACCCCGCCGGTCCAGGGTCGGCGACCGGCGGGGCGGGGCGGCCTCCTCAGGCGGCGGAGGCGTGTTGTGCCGCGTACTGCTCCTTGATCCAGTCCCGGACACGCTTGCCGTCGGCGGCATCGCCATGGACGGAGCGCAGCAGGTCGTAGAAGCGCCGCTCGCCACCGGCCTCGTAGGGTCGAGCCGGAAGGCTCACGAAGATCTCCCCTTCAACCGACCGCCACACCGCGAAACTCACGAGCTTCATTCCCGCCAGGGGACCCGCTTCCGCCTCGAAGACCACCTCGGCATCGCAAACCAGCCGCTCGGGCCCGTTCGACTTCTCCACGAAGACAACACGCATGGCAAACCTCCTCAGTCTGCATGGCCGGCGGGAGAGGTCCGGCGGTATCTTGCCGATCGGCCGCTCGCGTGGGCCCGGGGGCTCTCCCCGGGCGCACCTCGATCGACCACTCACAGCCTACGCCCCCGAGATGCCGAGGCAGGTCCGGTGCTAGACTCCCCCTCATGCCCATCGATCCGGAGCTGCTCGAGATCCTGGCCTGCCCGGTCTGCAAGACCCCCGTTGAGGTCGTGAAGGACGGAGCCGGGCTGCGGTGCGCCCAGTGCAAGCGCGTCTACCCGGTCCAGGACGACATCCCGGTCATGCTCGTCGACGAGGCCACAGTCGAGAGCTAGTGCCTCGCCTCGCGGCGTGAAGCTGGAGCGCACCCAGCTTGGCCTGCTGGCTGCACTCGCGGCCACGATACCCGTCTCGATCTTCGCCGCCGAGCTGGCGCTCGTCCTCGGTGTGCTGGTGCTCGGCTGGCGGCTTCTTCGCCGGGAGACGCGCTTCGAGACGACACCTCTCGATGCGCCGCTGCTGGCCTACTGCGCCTGGACGCTCCTCTCCACCTCGTTCGCCGCCGAACCCGCCGTGGCCCTCGAAGACTCGAAGGAGCTCGTTCTCTTCGCGCTGTTCTATCTTGCTGTCGCCGCGACCACACGTGGGACCGACCGGGAGGGGGTGCTGTCGGCGCTGCCCATGGGGGGAGTTGCCCTGGCCGCTCTCATGGTCCTCCAGTCCCACCTGCTCGGGTACGACACGCTCGACCGACGGCCGAGCGGCTTCCTGGGTCACTACATGTCCTCGTCCGGCGTCGTGATGGGGGTTGTGATCGCCGCCGCGGCACGGCTCGCATTCGAAGCCGGGACCCATGACCGGCCACGGCCACGAGACGGCTGGATCGTGGGGTTGCTGTTGGCAGGGGTGGGAGTCGTGGCCGGGCTCGAAGCCACCTCGGCGGGCACGTGGGCCACCCGGCTCTTCGTCGCGGCCCTGGCCGGCGGCGGGGCCGCGGTGGCACTTTCGGAGCGGGCCGGTGTCC
>CAXMOH010000329.1:0-4903 GCA_964194855.1 uncultured Hyphomicrobium sp. | reverse complement strand
GCAAGAACCTTCGTGATCGCTGCCGTCAGAGACGTCTTGCCGTGGTCCACGTGACCAATCGTCCCGATGTTCACGTGCGGCTTCGACCTGTCGAACTTCTCCTTCGCCATGACTCTTACCTGCCTCGCGCTCGATGGTTGGTGGTTCCGACGCTCATGCCCTCACCTTGCCCGTGACCCGTGCCACGATTTCCTCCGAAACGTTCCTGGGAGCCTCGGCGTACTTCTCGAAGTGCATCGAGTAGGTCGCCCGGCCCTGGGTTCGTGAACGCAGGTCGGTGGAGTAGCCGAACATGCTCGAGAGCGGCACCATCGCCGTGATGATCTGCGAACCGCCCCGGGCAATCTGGCCCTCGAGGTGGCCGCGTCGGCTGGACAGATCGCCGGTCACGGCACCCGTGTAGTCGTCGGGTGTCACGACCTCGACCCGCATGATGGGCTCGAGGAGGACCGGCGACGCCTTCTTGGCCGCCTGCTGAAAGGCCATCGATCCCGCGATCTTGAAGGCCATCTCCGACGAGTCCACGTCGTGGAAGGTGCCGTCGTAGAGGGTGACCCTGACGTCCACCATGGGATAGCCGGCCAGGATGCCTCGCTCCAACGCCTCGCGGATGCCCTCCCCGACGGGCTTGATGTACTCCTTCGGGATGGCCCCGCCCTTGATCTTGTTCTCGAAGACGTAGCCCTCGCCGGGAGCCGGCTCGATGTCGATCTTGGCGTGCCCGTACTGGCCGCGACCGCCCGTCTGCTTGACGTACCGGCCGTCCCCCCGGGCCTCCTTCCGGATCGTCTCCTTGTAGGCCACCTGGGGCTTGCCCACGTTGGCTTCGACCCCAAACTCCCGCTTCAGCCGATCCACGATGATCTCGAGGTGGAGCTCGCCCATCCCGGAGATCTTGGTCTGGCCGGTGTCCTGGTCGGTCTCGACGCGGAAGGTGGGATCCTCCTGCATGAGCTTGGCCAGGCCGGTCCCGAGCTTCTCCTGGTCACTCTTCGTCTTCGGCTCGACGGCAAGCGCGATGACCGGGGCAGGAAAGTCGATCGACTCGAGAACCACAGGGTCTTTCGGGTCGCAGATCGTGTCGCCGGTGACGACGTTCTTCAGACCCACCGCCGCCGCGATGTCGCCGGACCAGACCTCCTTGATCTCCTCACGTTTGTTCGCGTGCATCTTGAGGAGACGGCCAATCCGCTCGCGCTGGCCCTTGGCCGTGTTCAGCACGGTGTCGCCGGTCTTCATCGCGCCGGAGTACACACGGATGAACGCCAGCTGGCCCACGAAGGGGTCGGTCATGATCTTGAAGACGAGGGCGCTGAACGGCGCGTCGTCGTTTGCCGGTCGCGCCACCAGGTCCCCGGTCTGGGGGTCGTTCGCAATCGTGTCCGGGATGTCGATCGGCGAGGGCAGGTAGTCGACGACCGCGTCGAGCAACGGCTGCACGCCCTTGTTCTTGAAGGCGGCGCCGCAGACCACCGGAAAGAGCGTCATCTTCAGAGTGGCGAGGCGGATGGCGCTCTTGATCTCTTCAACGGTGGGCGGTTCGCCCGCGACGTACTTCTCGAAGAGCGTGTCGTCGCCGGCCTCGTGGGCCGCCTCCGCTACTTTCTCGATCATCTTCTCGCGCTGGCTCTCGGCCTCGGCGCGGTACTTCTCCGGCACATCGATGAGCTCGTACTTGGCCCCGAGCGTCTCATCGAGGTACTGGTACGCCTTCATCGCGACGAGGTCGATGACCCCTTCGTGACCCTGCTCGGAGCCGAGCGGAAGCTGGATCGGGACCGCCGCGTGGGCGTTCAGCCGCGCGTGCATCGTCTCCACCGCGTGAAGGAAGTCCGCGCCGGTCCTGTCCATCTTGTTGATGAAGGCGAGGCGGGGCACGCGATAGCGATCCGCCTGCCGCCACACGGTCTCCGACTGGGGCTGAACTCTGGCAACCGCGTCGAACACGGCCACCGCACCGTCGAGAACCCGAAGCGAGCGCTCCACCTCGGCGGTGAAATCCACGTGGCCCGGCGTGTCGATGATGTTGATCCGGTGATCCCGCCAGAAGCAGGTCGTGGCCGCCGAGGTGATGGTGATCCCCCGCTCCTGCTCCTGCTCCATCCAGTCCATGGTGGCGGTGCCGTCATGGACCTCGCCGATCTTGTAGTTGACCCCGGTGTAGTACAGGATCCGCTCGGTCGTGGTCGTTTTACCCGCGTCGATGTGCGCAGCAATCCCGATGTTTCGGGTCAACTCGAGGGGGACTTTCCTGGCCACGGGCTTGCTCTACTCCTCGATTACCAGCGGTAGTGGGCGAAGGCCTTGTTGGCCTCGGCCATCTTGTGGGTGTCTTCGCGCTTCTTGACCGCTCCGCCTCGGAGGTTGGAGGCGTCCATCAGCTCCTGCGCCAGCTTCTGCACCATCCCTCGCTCCGGACGCCTGCGGGCGAAGCCGATGAGCCAGCGAAGCGCCAGCGAGGTGCGGCGGCCGACGTTGACCTCCACGGGCACCTGGTAGTTCGAGCCCCCGACGCGGCGGCTCTTGACCTCCAGGGCCGGCTTGACGTTGTCCACGGCCTTCTTGAAGACCTTCAGAGGGTCGTCCTGTGTCTTCTGCTGCACGACGCCCAGAGCCTCGTACATGATCCGCTGGGAGATAGACCTCTTCCCCCCGTACATCATGCTGTTGATGAACTTCGTCACCAGCGTGCTGTTGTACATCGGATCCGGCTGCAGCTCTTTACGCGCGATCGATCCACGACGCGGCATATGCCCTTCACTCCCAAAAAAGACAACAGACGGCGCCTTCGGGGGCCGACTTCCGGTCGGCCCGAGCGGCGTCCGTCTGAGGCCCAACGACCGCCCCGCCTCGAGGATCCTGGCCCGACCTCACTGAGCGAGAGGGCCCGATCTCCTCGACCGTGTCTTTCCAGCGACCCCGCTGGATATCTCTTCTCGACGTCCTCCCCCGGTCGCCGCCTCACGGCTCCCGGGCTTCCAGGAAACTTCTGGCGCCCTACCCCTTCGGACGCTTCGCTCCGTACTTGCTCCGCCCCCGCTTGCGCCCATCGACGCCCACGGCGTCCAGCGTGCCACGAATGATGTGGTACCGGACGCCCGGCAGGTCCTTCACACGGCCGCCGCGGATGAGCACCATCGAGTGCTCCTGCAGGTTGTGCCCCACGCCCGGGATGTAGGCCGTCACCTCGATGCCGTTGGTGAGCCGGACCCGCGCGACCTTGCGGAGCGCCGAGTTCGGCTTCTTGGGCGTCGAGGTGAAGACTCGCACGCAAACCCCCCGCTTCTGCGGGGAGCCCTGCAGAGCAGGGCTGTCGGTCTTCGAGCGCAGTCGACTGCGACCGTTACGGACAAGTTGGCTGACCGTGGGCACTTCGCCTCCGATGGAACTTCCTGAACACCTGGGGAAGGCGCCGGTACGGGCGCCTCAAGCCTCGTAGAGCAACCCTCCAATTCTACCCAGAAGTTCCGCCATGTCAAGGCGTAAGAAGGTCAGGGCGATCCCTGGTAGGGGATGGACAGGATGGCCTCCATCAGCTCGGGATCGCTCGGCAGCTGCTCCACGGCCGGAAGCCGGGTCACCAGCTTGCGCCAGCGAGGGTCCGCGCCAAAGACCTGGGCGAAGAGCGGGCGGGCGCTGTCCAGTTTCCCGCCGGTGGCCAGGGCGACGGCGTACCAGAAGGTCATCTCGGTGTTCCCCGGCTCCAGGCGGCGAGCGGACCCGTACTCGCGCTCGGCGCAGGGCCAGTTCTGCACGGCCAGACAGTCATCCCCGGCGGTCATGTGGGCGTAGGCCCGCTGGATCCGGACGAGGCGCCGAAGCTCCTGAAGGGGCTCGGGATGGTCCTCCACCCGGAGGTCGAAGATCCGGTCCGCCCAGGGCGCTCCGCTGGCCTCACCCTTCACCACCACCAGCGCCGCCGACTGGCGGCCGCGGATGTCGCCCCCCTCCTCCTCGGCCGCGTCCAGAGCGGCCAGGAGGCGGTCCGCCAGGTCGCCCTTGGCGTTCGTGAAGGCCCGGGCCATGGCGGGCCAGACCGTCGCCTGGTCCACGAGGTTGGCCTGGACCGCGAAGCTCGTCCCGATCCGGCCCCCGGCCTCGGGGATGCACATCGTGCCGGTGTGGGTGGCGAGCCCGCCCCTGGCGTCGACCATTCCGACCTGGCGCACCTCGCGCTGGGCGTCGGCGGCGAGGAGAGCAGCCAGGGCCTCGGGGGCCGACTTGCCGGCGCGCATGAGCTCGAGACCCAGGGGGCCATAGGCTGGATCCACGAAGGACTGGGTGGCCACAGCGCCCACCCCCGCCTCCGCCCACGAGACCATCGAGCCGACGGAGAACCAGTGGCTCTGGACAGCGACGCCCATGTCGCCGGTCTGGGGGTCACGGGCGACGATGGAGTAGGTGGCGACGGGGCGGACGGGAGAGCCCGCGCCGGAGAGGAGGAGCGTCAGGGCGAGAGCGGTCATGGGTTTCTCCTCAACGGAAGTTCTCGACGAGCATGAGCTCGGCCCCTGGCCGTCGGACTCCTCGGGTCCTGGGCCGGCGCCAGCAATCGAACGGGCGGTGGGCGGCTCGGCGATGGGCTCGGTCGAGACTCACTGCCCGGCCCGAATGCGACTGACGGCCTCCTCGGCTTCGGGCCAGGACTCGCGCTTGATCTCCCGCTCGATGGCGGGGAGCGCCGAGGCGGCGTCGGGGCCGATGGCTCACAGGGCCTTCACCGCAGCCTGGCGGACCCTGCGCTCCCGAGCCCGGAGGGCCGCCGTCAATGCCGGAACTGCCTATCGAGCGGACGGCCCCATGTTCTCCAGGGCCATGGCGCACGCGACCCGAAGCTCCAGATCGGTCCCCCGGAGGGCCGCAGCAAGGTCGGGAACGGCCGCCTGCCCCCGGGCTCCCATGC
>CAXMOH010000328.1:0-5292 GCA_964194855.1 uncultured Hyphomicrobium sp. | reverse complement strand
CGTCGCCAGTACCCCTCCAGGAGATCTCCGCGCTCGGTCTCGGGCAGGTGGTGCGCAAACGTCTGCCACAGCTCCGGCCGAAGCAGTCGAAGGCCGTACAGCCACCACTCGATCTCCTCGTCCCGCAGCAGCCAGATTCCGCGCAGGGTCAGGCTACGGCAGCGTTCGGGTTTCTCCTGGGAGTAGTACAGGCTCAGCGTGCTGCCCCAGGAGCCGCCGAAGACGTGCCAGGTCTCGATCCCGAGCTTCTCGCGCAGGGCCTCGATGTCTGAGACCAGGTCGTCGATCGTGTTGTCCTCGAGCTCACCGGTCGGGCGCGACCGGCCGCAGCCGCGCTGATCGAACAGCACGATGCGGAAGTGGTCCGGGTCAAAGAAGCGCCGGTCCGTGGTCGTGCAGGCCGCGCCGGGCCCGCCGTGCAGGAAGACGATGGGTTCGCCGTTCGGGTTGCCACACTGCTCCCAATAGAGAGTGTGCCTGGCGCCGACCTTGAGCTCGCCGTGCTCGTACGGCTCGATCTCCGAATAGAAGTGTGGATTGGTCATGGGTGGAGAGCTTCCTCCTTCAGCTCACTCGCCCGGGCTGGCCTCCGCGAGGGCGCGCTCGAGCAGATCGAGAACATTCAGATCGCCGCCGAGCCGCCCCAGGTAGGCGAGGTCGAGTCGTCCGGCCCCTGATCGGAGCACCCCAAGGACGTCGGTCCACTGGCGCTCCGACACTTCATCGCCCTTGCGGTACCACTCCAGCTTGGCCAGGACCACGTCTTCGGCGGACGCGAGGGGTACGAGGCGACCCTCATCGCCCTCCAGGGGTTCGGGGCGGGCGCGATCGAGAGCCTGCCGATCGAATTCGCGATCCTTCGCCATGAACACGTCGATCTTGAACATGGTGGCGAGATGGATGACGTTGAACGAAGAGCGCCGTGTCACAGCGTCACGGATGCGCTCCGCGGGCACGTAGTAGTTCCCTTCGAGCGCAGCCACAAAGGCGTCGATGTCGTCCGAGCCCAGATCGGCGAGCAGATCGGCATCGATGCTCGTCCGCGGGATGCCGTGCGCGGAGCTGGCCAGCGATCCGCCAACGTAGTGTCGAACCCCGAGGGCCTCGAGAGTGTCCAGGACCGGGCCGAGGGCCGAGAGAAGAGCGGACTGACTCACGAGCCGCGAGCGACGAGGAAGGCGCGCAGATCGTCGGCGAGCTGGCGCCCGTAGTTGCGCTCGACGAAGAGAAGCGCGAGCTCCTCCTCGGTGAGGCCAGGATGGGCCCGGGCGAGACCGCGGCGCGAGAGCCCCACGACGGTCGAGCTGATCGAGAGCGCCAGGCCAAGGCGGCGCCCGGGCGAGGAACGCCTGAGCAGGTCGAGGTGGACCCGTTCCGTGGCCTCGTCGGTGTCGCTGACAACCGGCTGCATCGGCCGCATTGTACCGCTCACGTCCAGGCGACCCAGCTTCCGCAGGCCTCCAGATCGTGGGAGTGGTCGGGAATTGGGGGCATCGAGGAATTGGAGGAATTGGCCCCACCCCACTCCTCGCTGGGCAGGATCGTCGCCTTCCCGAGCATGGTGATCGGTAGCGCGCAGAGGGGCGGTATGATCCGCGCCAGGCGATGAGACGTGGGCCGCAAAGGGGGGATTGTGGGATGAGTAGAGCACGCGAGCGTCGTCTTCCCGGACGTCCCGTGAGTCCCTGGTCTGGGCTGCGGCTCACTCTGTTCGTCCTGGCCACCGCCGCGGTCTCGTTGGCGCAGGAGCAACCCAACATCCTGTTCGTGGTCTCCGATGATCTGAACACGCGCATCGGGCCCTATGTCGACGCGTCGGTCGAGCTCCACACGCCCAACCTCGATCGCCTGGCCGCCGAAGGGGTCCGTTTCACCCGCGCCTACGCTCAATACCCGGTGTGCGGCCCCTCCCGTGCCTCCTTCATGAGCGGCCTCTATCCCGAGACCGCCGGGGTCACCACCAACGCCTTCCAATCGGCGAACCACAGGATTGCGACGCCTTCTCTCGCCGGTCACCCGACGCTCGCGGGATTCCTCCGCGGGCGCGGCTACTACACCGCTCGGGTCTCCAAGATCTTCCACATGGGCGTCCCCGGCGGCATCGAGCGGGGCGAGATGGGCTCGGACGACCCGGATTCCTGGGATCATGCGGTCAATCTCATGGCGCCCGAAACACTCTCCCCCGGGCATCTCGAGACACTCTCCCGTGGCGCTCACTACGGCAGCAACTTCGCACGCATGATCCTGCCGGACGGCACCGAGCTCACTCAAGCGGACGTCCTCGCCACCGACCAGACCATCGCGATCCTGGAGACTCGGGCGGGCGTCACGCCGCCGAATGCGACCAACCGCACGAAGCTCAAGGAGAGCTCTCCGTTCTTCCTCGCCGTGGGCTTCGTCAGGCCTCACGTGCCGCTCATCGCTCCCGAACGTCACTTTGCGCACTATCCCCATGAAGACATCGACCTGCCCCATGTCCCGGACGGCGACCTCGACGACGTCCCGGACGAAGCCAGGCGCTCGAGCAACGCCCGCGCCGCGCGATTCGGAATGGACGCGGCCGAGCAACGCAAATCCATCGCGGCCTACTACGCGAGTGTCAGCTTCATGGACGAGCAACTCGGCCGACTGCTCGACACGCTCGACCGGCTCGAGCTCCGGAACAGAACGATCGTCGTGTTCACGTCCGACCACGGCTTCAACCTGGGCGAGCACACCTGCTGGCAGAAGTCGAGCTTGTGGGAAGAAAGCGTGCGAGTGCCGCTCATCATCTCCGTACCAGGCACAAGGAACGCCGGCGCACAGACCGATGCGGTCGTCGAGCTCATCGACCTCTACCCCACCTTCGCGGAGATGGGCGGCCTCGCCGCGCAGGCCCCCTCGATCCTGCAGGGGGAGAGCCTCGTGCCGCTACTCGAATCGCCGGCCGCGACCACACCCGACGCGACGGCCTACACCATTACGAGTGGAGAGGGTGCCTCCCTTCGCACCAGCCGCTGGCGCTACAACCGGTGGGGTGACAGCCCCACCGGCGACAACGAGGAGCTCTACGACCACGACAGCGACCCGCTGGAGTTCCGAAACCTCTCGCGCGACCCGGCCTACCTCACAGTCCTCGAGAGAATCCGCGCGCAGCTCGAGGGGCTGCGCTCGACAGCACGCCGGCGAGACTGAGGGTCGGGTTTGAAAATGAGGCAGCAGGAGCGGGTCAGCCGGTGGATCGAGGCGTGTCACGGTCGCTCGCTGCGACCGGAGTGTCATCGAGTGTGATCAGCCTGCGGATGAGCTCGCCGGGCTGCTGCTTTCGCAGCACGTGGGCCGCGTCCACCCAGCGATCGTGGGCTCGATCCTCCCGCCGCACGAGACGGTAGAAGACCCCCCGGTACTCGATCGTGACGCGCTCGTTCCAGTCCGGCTTGTCGCGCGAGGACAGGACCACCAGCCCCGTGTCCACCTGGACGATCCGGTCGGGGCGCCACGGACCCAGGGCCCGGAGCCTTCGGCGTCGGCGGGTCTCGGCAATGGCCCCGCGCCTCAGCCAGGCCAGCAGTGTGAGCAGTGGGTCGCCGGTGGCCCGGTCGGAAGCCACGAGTCCGGCGAGTCGTACGACGCCGGTGAGGATCACGTACTCCAGCAACAGCCCCAGGGGGCTGACGAGAAAAGCGAGAGGACCCAGCACGATGGACGCGAGCATGGCCTCCGTGAACGTGGGGGGGCGCCCGGTGGCAAGGATGCTCGAGGCCTGCACGCCAGTGACCTCGCGAGCGTAGGCCAGGCCCACGAGCGCCCAGACCGGGATCAGGCTCAGCTGTGCGGCGGCCAGGGCCCAGCTCGCCGCCAGTGTGGGCACGTCGTAGTCGAGCCGCTCCTGGAGCGGCTCTCGCTCGCTCGCGGGAAGCAGCGCCGACCAGAGGCCTAGAAGCAATCGTCGCATCATGTGAACCCGGCGCCCAAGGCGTGACTCTCAGCGCACCGGGGCACCGGTCGGAGGTGACGACGGGAAGTGGACCCGCCAGGCCGGCATGACCAAAACTGCTCCCTGGTGGAGCATTCGTATCGCCGGGCATGGGGCCGTTCGCGGGAGTCAGGCCTCAGAATGGTGATCGGACCTGGCCACCATCGCGTCGCCGATTCAGGCGATGGGGGAGAGAGGCGCGCCAACAAATCGGCTCCTCTACCCCTCGCCGGACCCTACTCCGAGGTCGCTGGTGGCGGAGCGGACAGCTCGGGGATGAGCTCGTGGAACTCGTCCTCGCTGTGTCGCACCACTTCTTCAATCTCCCGGAGGAACAGACGCCACGAGCGCTGGCCGTGAACCTCCTCGTAGTCCGCAGCGAACGTCCCGTCTCGATCGAAGAACGCCCACTTGTCGAACGCTTGGACAAGCGCGTAATCCCTGCCCGTGGCGCTCTGGCCCACGCTTCGGAAGACCAGCACCGGATTCGGATACTTCTTTGCTTCCATGACCTGCTTCACGTTGCGTCGTAGTTGACGGTAGCGATATCCCTCGAAACGCTCGACGTCCTGGACGCGCACTCGCACCTTGGGGCGAACCCTGGTGTCCGGCCGGTAGGAAAGCTCTGTGTCCAGTCTCCAGTACTGCGTCTCACCCTGTTCGGCATGCGCCAGAACGTTGTCGGCCCAATCGCCCTCGTGTTCCTCACCGGCTGGACGGCTGTCGAGATCGGTGAACGTGCACGGACCCATGACCCAGAACATCTGGCCACTGCGGGGCCCATTGACCACGTACTGGACGACGGCCCGATACGGTCCGGAGGCGTGAAAACGGTCGTTGTGCGCCTTCATCCCTTCGTTGAACTGCTTTGCGTGACCGGGCCTCACCGCCAGGTACTGGGTCTCGTACATCTCGTAGTCCTGCGCAACGGCAAGCGCGGGCACCAACACGAACAGCACCGCCAGGGCTCGTTTCATCGATTTCGTCATGACTGGCGACGGAGTGGCCCTCTTCATTCGCACTCTCCTGTGACTGATAGCCGGGCTCGAGTCAGGCCAGGCTGGAAGCTATTCGGGAGGAAGTGGCCGATTCTGGGCGTCGTTGCGCGCGAAGTCAACGACAAATGCGACATTCGGAATAAATTGCTCATTCCGTGCCTCTCCACGATCCTGGAAGCTTTGAGATAGAGTCCGGGTCGTGGCACTGGACGTCGGGAGCAGGCTGGGCCGATACGAGATCCGCGAGCTGATCGGTGCGGGTGGGATGGGCGAGGTGTACCGCGCCCGCGACACACAGCTCGACCGTGAGGTCGCGGTGAAAGTGCTTCCCGAGCAGGT